>JAFPUA010000297.1 GCA_017413305.1 Candidatus Ruminimicrobiellum caprinum | reverse complement strand
TTAAATTTTAAATTATAAATTGTTTTCCCGACCTTATCATATATTATAGCCGATTTTATTGAAAAAGTCTTATACTTTTTTATATTTTTTTCAAGTTCGTCTGTTATAGTTTTTTTCAAAAGTTCTGCAACCGTCGTATTATCTACGGGCTCCATTAAAATAAAAACTTTCCCATCTTTATAAAACAAATATTGCAAATCAAGTTTTGATATTATTGCTGCAAGAAAAGGGTTATTTCTTGCGGATATTCCTATCTGCGAAACAGAAAGCCTTGCGACGAACTCTTCCATAGATATTTCATGCTTATGTTCTACTATCTTTTGAGCAGAACTCGGACCTATTATTTCCATCAATTGTCGCTGTTCGTAATCCGTTCTTGATATTAAGTGATTATAGTACAGTTTAATATCGTCTATATTTTCAAACAATCTCAAAAGTACTTTATATTCACTGTCAAAAGCAGAAACTACAACCAAATTTATATCCGCATCCGAACTTAAAGGTACCCTGACAATAGCAGAAACTACTTTCTGTAATATTTTGTAAACATCTTTTACTTTTTCAGTTTTTTCCGATGCGATATCATCCAAGACAACATCTAAGTACATCGTAGTACCAAACAGTTGTACGGAAACATCGACACCTGCCTCTTTTTTTATTAGACTAACAGTATCCTGCTGTAAAGTTTTTTTGGGATAAGACACCCCGCAGGAAGAAAGAATTAAAAGTGATAATAATATAACCAAATATTTCTTCATTTTAATTGTCCGCAGGACACATAAATTGCTAATTGTTAACTGCTAATTTCTAATTGTTTTCTGCTGTTTTCCGTGTTTCTTAAATATCTCGTCTATATCTTTGTAATCAAGTTCTTCTTTTATTAACAATTCTTTTGCCATATCGTCAACAATTGCCCATTCTTTAGTCAAACATTCATTTGTCTTCTTCATACAGTCATTCATTATTACCAAAGTTTCTTGATTCAATTCTTCTTTAAGTTTCGACGACATACTTTCTTTCGGAATAGCAGTAAAATCACCTATAAAGTCCGCTTTATTGCTCATACCGAAATTCCATACCATAGCATTTGCGATAGACATCGCTTTACGAAAATCGGAAGATACTCCCGTGGATGTAGTGCCGTACTTTATTTTTTCCGCACAGTATCCTGCAAGCGCTACCATAATATCGGCTGTAAGCTTTTCTTTATTATGTGTATGCAATTCCTCTCTCGGGTTATGTGCAACCAGTCCCAATGCGCCACCTCTTGATTTTAATGATGCCTTAAACACATCGTCCGTAGGATGCATCATATATAACGCAACTGCATGACCTGCTTCATGATATGCAGTCATCTCTTTTTCTTCTTTTGTCATTGTAATATGCGTTTCAAGTCCTAAATCAACTCTATCCATTGCAAGAGCAATATCTTCCATATCAACAAGAGTTTTTTTGTTTCTTGTAGAAATAAGTGCTGCTTCTTTAACTATATTTTCTATTTCTGCAGGAGATTTAAACATTGTATGACCTGCAAGCTTTTTAACATCAATATCTTGGGAAGCATTAACTTTTGCCAAATAATATTTAAAAATATCTTCTCTTTCAGAAAATGTCGGCAGAGATATCTGAATCTTTCTATCAAATCTTCCCGGCCTTAAAAGAGCTTTATCCAACACACTTTCGTTAGCATTTGTTGCAGCTATAACAATAATATTGTGTGCGGAACTTTCCAAACCATCCATTTCTACTAACAACTGATTCTGTGTACTATTCGTCTCTTCTCCACCACCCATATATGACCAACTTCTACCACGACCAATAACATCAATTTCGTCGATAAACACAATGCATGAACCTTCTGTATAAGCAAGTTTTCTTGCCTGCTGAAAAAGTTTTCTCACTCTGGATGCACCAACACCTACAAATACTTCCACAAATTCACTTCCTGCAATGGAAATGAAAGGCATTTTTGCTTCTGTTGCAATAGCTTTGGCAAGCAATGTTTTACCGCATCCCGGAGGTCCCATCAATAAAATACCTTTAATTATTTTACCACCGATTTTTTTTACTCTGGTAGAATCTTTAATAATATCTACCACTTCCATTGCTTCTTTTTTTGCGGCTTCAAAACCGATAACATCAGAAAATTTAACATTAACCTTGTTTGATTTAACTTTATTTTTTTTCAGTTTAGAGAAACCTCCGCTGAAGAAAAAGAAGTATGCGCCGACGAAAACTATAGCTTGCACAGCTCCCATAAGAATATACATAGGGATATAAGCAAGCATTGTATTTCTTCCGTAAGAATCAATTCTTAAAAGAAGAACAACAAAAATATAAATCAATACTATCGTCGCAACAATTATTGATATTTTACCCCAGTGATCTAAAAAAAACATCTTTATTTTTTTCATTTATATCTCCTATTTAATTTGCTAATTACATTTATTATACCATATTTTTTTAAATACAAGAAATATTTTATGTGAATTTTTAGTAAAAAAAAGAAACTCAATTTTTATGAGTTTCTTTTCCTTATTATAATTATAAATTTTAAATTATAAATTATAAATTATAAAAATTGTTTTCAACAATTTTTATATAGCTTTCTGTATCTTACCGGAACGAATGCAAGAAGTACAAACATATTCTTTTGTCTTTTTTCCGTTAACAACTATTCTCAATTCCTGAAGGTTAGGTCTAAACAATCTTTTGGTTGCTTTGTTAGAGTGGCTAACCGTATTTCCGGAAGAAGAACCTTTTCCGCATACATAACATTTATAAGACATTTTGTCCCTCCAAATAAAACTAGTTAAAAGAATATAGCAAATTATTATTTTTTTTTCAAGCAGAAAATCGGTACTATGCAGCGCTTAATATGCTTCTCATAACTACCGTCATCGATACTTCAGCTCCTCTTTCCACTTCACCTTTCGGTCTGTATATATCCATTAATATATCAGGTATTCCACTAAAGTCAATTGCCTGTGCCGCTTTATCACTCAAATCAATTCTTGTCTCATTCTCCAGCAGTATCCTGTCTTTTTGTTCATTAAATTTGAATTTAAGTTCCTCTAAAACTGCTTCTGCTGAGCCGGGACCAATTCTGTCACTATCTTTTGCAATTATTTCTTCAATAGAGATTCCATTTGCCTCAAGCTGTATTACCATTATAAGTATAGCCTGCACCATGTCACTTTCTATATTGTCTAAGAAATCTTTGTTGTTCATAGGTATCAAAGACTCTAATTTTCTTGCTCCAGTATTACAAACTATTCCTCTGATAAAGCCTAATGCTTCATATTCTGAGTATTTTGAATCTTTCTTTAA
>JAFPUA010000296.1 GCA_017413305.1 Candidatus Ruminimicrobiellum caprinum | reverse complement strand
TTGATAACAATCTTTAAAATATCCTATACCATCCCTAAATAAAAACTTTTTATCACCCAAAAAATTAGCCAATATCATAACCGTCTGTGCCGTCCAGTAAGGATGGTCACACCACAAACCGTTTACTTCATCACTACCGAACTCTTTTGTTCTGGCAAAGAATCTTGTAGCATTTGTTCCGTCAAGCCTGATACCTTCAAGAGTTTTCATTGTTCTTTCTTCCAACCCTTGAGGATCAATAACCGTTGCTGCCATCATATCCTGCCAAAAATCTCTCCAGCCTGCAAAATCCGAACCGTAATCCGTTTGAGGATGAGCAGTGTTTCCAAACCAGTATCTCATTGATAACTGATAGCACCACCATGTATTCCACAAATTATCAAACTCTTTATTTGCAGTCGTAATCTGAACTCTGGATGCTCTTTCTTGCCAATATTTATTTAAATCGTTAAAAGCATTAACTGCATTTTTATAAGAATATTTTTTTATTAATTTATCTGCATCTTTACTACCTTTAAATGATATACCGTTTACAACAACAAAATTTACAGTCTTACCTGCAGGAATTTTTATTTTCTTAAACTCTATAGCTCCTACAGCTTCTTTACCAAAACACTGTTTTTTGGGAGCAACATCATTTAAAATTGCATCAGGTTTCAGCCACATATTGTTAGGGCCTAAAAATGTTTCTCTATCGGAATAAAATCTGTTTCCTCTTTTACCTGTCTGCGTTTCCGCACTCATGAAATAACAAATATCACTTGAATCCGTAGATCCTTCTATCCATTCAAGGCCGGGAAGAATTTTGATACTATTTTTAACTTCACTTTTGTTATAAAGCCTTACAACATCTCTATGATATTCTACATAAGCTCTGCTGCCACCGTAAATAGGAACGGTAGGAATAAAATCTATAACTTTATCTTTTTTGGAATTATTTGTTATACTGACAAGCCAAAGTTCCGCCATTTCTTCAAGAGGAACAAAAATTGTAGTTTTAACATCAAGATTTAATTTTTTTGAAGAACCGTAAAAATTCACATATCCCAAACCCATCTCGTATTTTGGATTAGAAGTTTCTTTATCCGTTAAATCGTAATTGTTTACAAGCCAAGTCTGTTTGCCGTCTCTTATCCAGATAAACCTTGCTTGACCTTTAGGGAAATTAGGACCGTCAAATTCTCCGAACATTCTTGTATAATCAAATCCGGAAAAACCCCTCAAAAAATTGTCGCATATGGAAAAATACTTAGGACAATTTGCTATCATATGAATTAACGGCTGTTTTAAACCTCTTGCATCTTTAACTACACATTGACCTTGTTCATCGTAAGACCATAAATTTTTCATTATTATCTCCAAAAATAATATTAAACATATTTTGATATTTTACTAAAAAATTTTTTCTTAGGCAAACTTTATTATTGTCGATCAAGCTTGTCATATATAATACAGTCGTCTCCTAACTGAACGGAAATATCCGTATAATCTCTTTCTTCCGGCCTGAAAATAATCTCACCGCAATTTAAAATTTCTTTTATTTTGGCACAATTATTATAGTTATCAACGAAATCAAAAATTATAGAAAACAAATATTTTTTAGAATTTGCTCCCCAATCAAAAACATCAAAATTATTTTGTCTTAATTTATTGGCAGCTTTTATAGCCAAACGCGATTTGCCGGTAGTATTAAGAACTTCTATTCTCAACTTTTCATCATTATATTTGTTGTTATCCGACAAAAAATTGTTAATTTTTTCCACACCTAAACTATCTGCTCTTAACACATTTCTCTTATTTATTACAGGGATATCTGCGTACTTTAAAACTTTATTTTCTTCAAGGATTGACGAATAGGATATCAAAACATCTTTTAAAGTAAAATTTGTTTCAAGAACAAAATCTTTTTTATAAAAACTTTTTAATAAAGAAATTATTTTCCATCTGTCAATATTAGTATAAATACTTTCAAAGATTTTTATTAAAGCAACATTTGCATTATATCTATCCTCGTCAGAATACAATATATTTAACATATTTTTATTTTTGTGCAAATCCTTTTGCGAAGAGAAAATATTTATGAGCGTTTTTAAGAACATATCATCAAAAAGAACATAACTGTCAAACTTCATTTTTCCATTAAAAATTCTTTCTATTTCCGTTTTTGCTACAGAGATTTGTTTATTTTCTTCAGTTTCAAAAAAGGTTTCTTTTAGCGGTTTCATTTTTTTCTTTTTTGAAGCTGACTGTACAAAAATATTTTCATCAACAAAACATATTTTTATACTATTCGCTGACGGAGAATATCTAACTGCAAAAAAATTGATTTTATCGGAATATTTCAAAACGAATAAAATATTCATATCTTTTCTTATATTCCAAGGCAGAGAAAACGCATCTGCTGAAACAGTAGCAAATACAATTAGTGTACTAACTGTCAATAATAAAAAAATTTTTTTCATAAATTATAGTAATTCCAAATTTTTATTATATCCGGATGCAGAACAGAAAAATTTGCAACGACATATTTTATTTTGTTCTGCAAAACGAGCTTAAACGCCGTATTCATATCACCAAACAATACTTTTTTTGGCACAAAACTTTTGTCATACTTTCTGTCTGCAGATAGCGCATCTGCAAGAAAAAGAACTTTTTCGTAATCGGACATACAGGTTCTTCCTACCGTATGGTTACATATTGCATTTAAAATCTCTTTATCTTTTATGGCAAATTTTCTTTTTGCAATATCAGCTCCGATATAAGAGTGTAACACTTGCGGTAAATGTTCCACGATAAAATTACAGTTTTTTATTTTTAATCTGTTTTTGTATATATATTTTTTCATTTCTTCCAAAGACATATTTTTGGCACAGTCATGAAGCAATGCCGCCATCTCACACTTAAAAATATCCAGTTTATAAAACTTTGCCAAACTGACAGCAAGCTCGGTAACTGCCATAGTGTGAGCATACCTTTTTCCCGAAAGATGTGAACTTAAATAGTCAAATATTTTTTTCATAA
>JAFPUA010000295.1 GCA_017413305.1 Candidatus Ruminimicrobiellum caprinum | reverse complement strand
TTTCTACTCTGAAACCGGCTTCATATGCAGTATTTGTAGATTCCGGTCTGTATGTATAATCGGCTTCAACAACATATGCTGCGTATAATTCTTTTAAGTATTTTCCTTCAAAAAGTTTTGCACCGGCTTTACCTCTTAATACTTTTCTGAGAGGTGCACCATCGTAGTTGTCGAACTGTGTTTCATAACCTATATTTGCAAAAGGACCTGCTTCAAAACCGCCTAAGAAATTTTCAACTTTCCATAATCTGTATGTTAAATCTGTAGTGAACAAAACTTTGTTTGCGTTTTCCGTAACGGTTTCTTCTTTATCTCTTGGACGAACATATGTTTTACCGTATTCACCGAATATTGTGTTTGACCAGAAAAGTTTAGAAGCAAAATAGTTTGCCGCAAAATCAAGTTTACCTTGGATAAAAGTCTGAGAATCTGCTTTTGCTCTTGCTTCCGCAAAATTTTCATCACCGTTGTGAACTTCCGTACTTGTGATGTTTAAGCTCAACTGTTTTAATTCTACTTCCCAACCTTCCTTTGTCCCTGCAAATGCCGCTGCAGAAAGTAAGCTTACTGCTGCAACCAACAACATTAGTTTTTTCATTTTATCCTCCAATCTTTAAATCATCTGTTTTGTATATTAAAAATATCGGGAAGGCGGGATTTGAACCCACGGTCTCCTGCTCCCAAAGCAGGCGCGTTAGCCAGCTACGCTACTTCCCGATTAAACAAATCGCTAATTTTAATTCGATGAAAGATTATACAAAAAAATTATTTTTTTTGCAACTATTCAATTAATAATTGTTGTACAGGGTTTGTTTTTGTTGACAACAAAAGCGTTTTTATATATAATCTTTCGTATCATATGGGATAGAGAGCAGCGTCCCGAAAATACAAAGGAGATAGTATAATGAAAAAAAGTTTATGGTTGAGTTTTTTGTTTTTGTGTTTGGTCGTTAGTGCTTGCGCAAAAAAGCAAACAGTAACCCCGGAAGATGTAAATCCTTCTGAAGATCCTGCAGCAACAAGTTTCGCTCAGGAACCATCAATCAGAGGTGTAGAATCTGAAAATGTTACAGAATTGGAAACAGTTCATTTTGCTTTTGACAGCAGTGCAATTTCAGATGATGTTTTGGTTACATTACAGAACAATGTTAAATATTTGAAAGCAAATCCTAAAATAAATGTTGTTATCGAAGGTCATTGCGATGAAAGAGGAACAACAGAATATAACCTTGCTTTGGGTCAAAAAAGAGCAGTAAAAGTTAAAGAAATTTATGTTCAGTTAGGCATAAAGGCAAAAAGAATAGTTACAATGTCTTATGGAAAAGAAATGCCTATAGATAAAAGACATAATGAAGCTGCTTGGGCAAAGAACAGAAGAGCAGAAACAAAGGCTATAAAGAAATAGAATTTTAAATGCGTAAAATAATATTGTTTTTACCTTTTATAACATTGATTGCAGCTTGTGCAACCACAGGTCAAGAGGGACTTGACGACCTAAAGAAAGAGGTTGCTAAGCTGCAAATCAAATGTGCAAATTTGGAAGCTAGACAGGCTGAAGCATATTCTAAATACGAAGAGAATATGGTCAACCTGGAAATAACTAATGCTTCCGTTCAGGAACTATACAAAAAAACTTCCAAGCTTTCACAGGAAGTTAAGGATATGGAAGTTGTTGTTAAGAAACATAAACTTGCAGATCGTCAAGAAAGTGATGTGCAAGTTCCTTCAGAAATGTATGAAACAGCATATAACGATTTTCTGTTAGGGAAATACGAACTTGCTATTTTTGGTTTTAAATCGTTTCTTAAACAATACAAATCTCATGATCTTGCCGTACAGGCTCAGTACTATATAGCAGAGAGTCTTTACTCTCAAGATAAATGGTCTGATGCTTATACTGAATATGAAAAAGTAGAAAAAGAGTTCCCTGACAATAACGAATATGTTTCTTCCTCAAGGTTAAAGAAAGCTTTGTGCTTGGAACTTTTGGGACAGAAACAGAATTCATTAGTTGTTTTACAGTCAATATTACAGGACTATCCGAGAAGCCCTGAAGCATTTACCGCTAAAGAAAAAATTAAACAATATTCCAATGATACTAAAACCAAATAACCTTGCGATAGTTCCTTGTATTATTTTGTCTATTATATTACATGGCGCTGTTTTTATTATAATTTCTCAAAGAAACAAACAAGAAAATTTTATACAGATACCGTTTGAAGTTTCTTTTTATGCGCCGAATGTAAAGAGTGTTACAGGTCAACCGCCTGCGGTACCTCAAGTAAAACAGAAGAATAATAAATTTTTGCCTATTGAATCTGCAGTAGAAAAACAAAAAGTTGTTGAACAAAAATCAGTTTCTCCTAAAACAACTTCCGATATAATAACTAAAAAAAAGGAAGAAAAAAAGAAAGAAGTTAAAGAGAAAAAAACGGAACAGGTGACAGAGACTGTTACCGAAAAAACTGAATCGAAAACAAAGTCAGTATCTGAACAAAGTACAGAGCCGGATACAAAAGCAAAAACTGCAGATACCGAAAAAAAAGAATCTGTGTCGAAAGCCGAGGATGGAGCGGAATATTCGAAAGGTATAATGTTGGAAAACAAGAATTTTAGATATTCTTATTATACCGGAGCAATACTAAAAAAAATCAGAAGATACTGGCAAGATTCAAATATAAATGTGTTAAGAACAGTCGTATATTTTAGAATAGAAAAAGATGGTACGGTATCTAAATTAAAAGTTCATAAAAGTTCTAAAAATAGTATATTTGATAAAAATGCTTTAAGGGCAGTGGAGTTGGCAAGCCCTTTCCCACCGCTGCCTGACGGGTACGAAGAAAACAGTTTAGGTGTATATTTTGAATTTAAAACTACTTAGCAAAACAATTTTAATATTTTTATTTTGTATGGTTGCTACAGTCTCGTATGCAAAGAAAGATGTTTATTTGTCTTTGTCAACAAAAAGTACAAGAGCAAGTATAGGACTGGCAGATATTATTCCTACAAATGCTACTTCCGACGAAATGACTCTGTCAAAAAACATAAAAAATGTTTTAGAATCGGATTTATTGTTGTCAAGACATTTTAATGTAGCTGTGGCAGAAAATACTTCTTATAAGTTTGATTTAGAATCTCAGTTTGCGTATTGGGATACGAAAGGTATATCCGTACTGCTTTTAGGTACATTATCTATCGAAGAAGAAACTTATGTAAATTTGGAAGTAAAACTTTACGATGCCGAAAGCCATGAAATTATTTGGGAAGATGTTTATCGTGAAAAAATATCTGATTACAGATATTTGGCGCACCAAATAAATGACGAAATCGTCAGAAGGTTTACCGGAGAAGAAGGTATTGCTTGTACGAAAATAGTCTTTACAAATGACAGCACGAAGTTTAAAGAAGTGTATCTTGTAGATTATGACGGATACAACTTGAAAAGATTAACCAAAGATAACAGACTTAATATCTTGCCAAAATGGATTCCTGATTCTCCTCAGATAATGTACACATCCTACCTGTATAATAATCCGGATTTGTTTGTTATAGATATTTTAAAGAATAAAAGAAAAGCTCTGTCTACAATACAAGGGTTAAATTCTCCGGCAACATTTTCACCGGATAAAAGAAATATTGTTGCAACATTATCGAGAGGTGTTTATCCGAATTTATATATTCTGGATAAAAAAGGTGTAGTTTTAAGAAGATTGACGGAAGGAAAACATATTGATACAAGCCCTGCATATTCACCTAACGGAAGAGAAATAGCTTTTATTTCCGACAGAGCAGGTTATCCTCAGTTGTATATAATGGATGCCGAAGGCGTAAATTTAAGAAGAATTTCTACTAAGGGCAACTGCGATTCTCCTACTTGGTCTCCGCAGGGAGATAAGATAGCTTTTACAATGAAATACGATGATAATTTTGATATTTTCTTATATAACTTGCCGAGAAAAAGAATTATAAGACTTACCGAAGGACAAGGAAATAATGAAAATCCTTCGTGGTCGCAGGACGGAAGATTTATAGTGTTTGCTTCGACGCGCTCCGGTAAGAGTGAGATATATATTATGGGATCAGACGGATCCGAAACAAGAAAATTGGTTGATATGTCGGGAAGTTCGTTTACTCCGTCGTGGTCACAAACTTTGTAACTACAGTTTACAGCTGACAGCTTAAAGCTGATAGTTTAAAGTGAATTTTTATAAAAAAAGCTGCAAGCTATAAGCTTTAAGCTATTTTAAGGAATTTATCATGTTTGAGGGAAAATCTTTTTTTGAAATTTTATCTATGGGCGGTTGGACATTATATCTTTTATTTATAATTTCCATTTTGTCTGTTGCGGTAATAATATTAAAAGTTGTCGAGTTTAAGAAAAAGTCCGAAGTTAATATTGATGATTTGCTTAAAAGGGCAGAAACTTCTTTAAGAAAAGATAATCTGGAACAGTTGGTAAGTTACTGCCGCAAAGAAAATAAACCTGTTACCAATGTAATGGCTGCAGGTATCAAAAAGTATATTATGACAAAAGATTCAGATATAGAAGAAGCTATGAAAAGAGAAATTTCCATTGAAGTTGTCCGTTTGGAAAAGTTTACAACACTTATCGCCACTATCGGAAGTGTTGCAGTTTATATAGGTTTGTTCGGAACAGTACTTGGAATTATTCGTTCTTTCCACGATATATCTTCTGCAGGTTCAGGTGGTATATCTGTTGTTATCGGAGGCGTATCGGAATCATTGATAGCTACGGCAGCAGGACTTTGTGTTGCTATACCTGCGGTTGCGGCATATAATTTTTTAACCAGGGCGATAGACAAGTTCGTTGTTGATATGGAATATACCGTATCGGCATTAAAAGAAATTGTACATTCGACAGTAAATATAAAATGAACAGAAAAGGCAAAAAAGTAGTTTCAGATATAAATATTACGCCGTTTACGGATGTTGTGTTGGTGTTGCTTATTATTTTTATGATAACTACGCCGATGTTATCTCAACATGAAATTAAAATAAGTTTGCCTAAAGCGGCTGAAGCCACGGAAAAAGTGGAAGATAAAGTAATAGAAATTTTAGTAGATAAAGACGGTTTTTTATATTTGAACAAAAAACAGTTGCATCAAAAATATTTTGAAAAAGCTATAAAAGAAGAAGTTAAGAAACATCCTCAAAGACCTGTTGTTATAAAAGGCGACAAAAATGTAAAATATGACTTGATAATAAATGTTATGGATAAAGCAAAAAAAGCAGGTGTTTCAAAGTTTGGTTTAGCAATAGATGTCCCCGATAAAAAAGTATAGAAGGGAGGCAAAATGAAAAAAGTGTATTTTTTTGTTCTGTTAATTTTAGTCTCTGTAACGGCAAATGTTTTGTTCTATTCTCCGAATATTGTTGATATGGTTACAGGAGAAAAACTTAGCGGTATTGTTCTTCAATGGCCTGTATGGAGATTGTTTATAGAACCGTTTTATGCTCTTTCTTATTACATCATAGGGATGGATTCCGGCAGTTACTGGGCTGCAGGCATTTCTTGGTTTTTCTGGATAATATTGTTTGCGTTTTTATTCGCAAAATCAAAAAAAGAGAATATAAAAAATACAGTGATGTACTGTGCATTTTTTGTATTCTTTTTTGTTTCTGTCGTTTGTTTGGTAATGTCTTTGCCGATTATAGGCGCTAAAATAACAAATGTGGAAGGATACAAAGTTGTAGATGTCCATTCTCACACTATAGAATCAAGAGACAGCATATCGACGGTTATGTCCAGTATTGCATACCACAATATGCAAGGGTTTACAGATTTTTTTGTTACCGATCATGATAATACCAAAAGCTATAACAATATCCCTGCAGATATGGGAACGGATCATGTTTTCCCCGGAGTACAAATAAAAACAAAAGATGGACAAACACTTCTTTTGTTATCTCAATATAAATTCAGATATGAAGAATACAGAGATATGAGCATAAAAGATTTAATAAAAGCCGCTCATTCCGACAATATGCTTGTAATTGCACCTTATTGGTGGGAGTATGATGATTCCGTAGAGCCCGAACAACTTGTTAAATGGGGAATAGACGGGTTTGAAATTTATAACTACAGACATTTAAATGTTTCCGAGGAATATAGACAGAGAATAATAGATATTTGTAAAGCAAACAATTTGTTGATGTTCGGGTCCACAGATTGGCATGGTATGGGGTATATGACAAATG
Organism: Candidatus Ruminimicrobiellum caprinum; assembly: GCA_017413305.1. Lineage (GTDB taxonomy): Bacteria > Elusimicrobiota > Endomicrobiia > Endomicrobiales > Endomicrobiaceae > Ruminimicrobiellum > Ruminimicrobiellum caprinum. Next base: position 1,637 of record JAFPUA010000295.1, on the reverse strand, counting down.
TTTGGACATTGGTAAAAAGAACCAGCAACAATAATATTTTTAATTTATTAACAAAAAAACCTGAAACAAAAATTGTCGTACATAAAACAAAAAGCAGCCACTCTTTTATAAGATATGTTTTCGAGCCATTCTATTTCTTGTTAGCTTATTCCGTTAATATGCCTTTAAAATATGTGATGAGCTTTTATATGTTTATTCTTATTATCGCGGCACTTACATATAAACTCCCTACACTTAAATTGATCAGAATAATTTCGTTGTATATGTCGTTTGTTTTCTGTATATACACATTTTATTTTGTAAAAATGCTTACCTACAGTTTCTTTAATAACATTGTCATCCCGGAAGAAATTCTTCCAATCTCTATATTGTTAGTGTTTATATGGCTTATCCTTTGGGGTTTCTGTGATAAAGAAAATTAGTCTGCAAAATATTTTTAATTTAAGAAACACGCTGATTTTTGTTACATGCTCGGTTCTGTGGAAACTTTTTGTTTCCACAATTGCGTTGCATTCCGATGAAGCATATTATTGGTTGTGGTCTAAATATTTGGCACTAAGCTACTATGACCATGCACCGATGGTAGCCTACTTTATTAAACTTACAACTTTGTTTTCCGACAACGAAGTTGCCGTTAGATTTTCAAGTATAATAGTTACAATAATTTTAAGTTTTTTGTTGTGGAAACTTGTTATTAAACTTTTTAATGACGAAGTTATGGCAAGTGCCGCGGTTGTAATTTTACATTTGATGCCTATACTTTTTACAGCATCTATTTTGATTACACCCGACACGCCTGTGTTTCTGTTCTTGTCTCTTGCCACTTATTATGTTTGGCAACTTATTGACACAGAAAATCAAAATTATTGGTACCTGATAGGTTTGTTTTTCGGGCTTGCGATGCTTTCTAAATATACGGCATGTCTGTTTGTAATGAGTTTAGGGCTTTATATGATATTTGCGGGAAAGTGGAGTTGGTTTAAGAGTTACAAGATGTATATCGCGGCAGTAATTTCAATTATTTGTTTTCTTCCCGTTATAATATGGAACTATCAGCACGAGTGGGCTTCCTTTTCTTATCAAATAGGGCACGGACTTTCCAATGAAGGAATAAGATTTAATTATATTTTTGAATATCTTGGCACACAGGCGCTTGTATTTAATGTGATTTTATTTTTCCCTGTGCTGTATGTGGGGATAAGATATCTTTTTTCTAAAGATAAGAAAAATGTTTATATTGCGGCATTTTCTGTTCCTGTTATTCTTTTCTATGTTATTACGGCACTAAAACGCCTTCCCGGCGGTAACTGGCCTATACCGGCATACTTTACATTTTCAATAATTGCTGCCAAATGGTTTGTCGGCACTTTGCCTCATCTTCCTTCCAACACTTTATCAGAATCTATTTCGTTGAAACAGAAACTTGTTATCGGAGCATTGCTTTTTAATCTTGTGGTGTCGGTTATTGTCGGACTTCATGCTAAATATACAATAATTCCAGTAAATAAATTTTCCGATAAAAGTGCAGTTGCCGATGCGACAAATTATTTTTACGGATATAAAGACCTTGCAGAGATTTTACTTGCGGACGGTTATGATTATGTCCTTACGCCGGAACATCAGCTTTCTGCATCTAT
>JAFPUA010000294.1 GCA_017413305.1 Candidatus Ruminimicrobiellum caprinum | reverse complement strand
TGGTCAATGCAACACAACAGACTGGAAAGATATTGTTGATATATCAGTTTCGTATGGACATGTTTTAGGTTTAAGTAAAAACGGAACTATCGTTGCAACCGGTTGGAACGAATACGGACAATGTAATGTTATTGAATTAAATGAACAAAAATAATATTCATTATTGAATTAGGTAAAGTTTTTATGTAAAATATATTTGATATGTTAAAAAAAGGCGGAGGACAATTATGAAAAAAATGTTGGCTATTGCAGCAAGTTTTATGTTTTTAGGATTAGTAGGTTGTGCAAGTTCAGGAAAGGTTGCTCAGTCTGATCAATTAAAGATAAGTGTAATTGAAACAGTTCCAAAAGGTGACCAACCAAGTTGGGTAAAAGACGGTAAAGAATATTTTGAAAAAGATAGCAAAATGTATTATTCATCAGTATCTGAAGGTTTTGGAAATTTAGAAGCATCAAAAAGAGCTTCTCAAGCTGCAGTTCAAACCAGAATAGCAGAACAAGTTAAAAATACTATCGGTGTAGAATTCGGAAGAAGTTTGGAAACAGGAGCTTATGAAGAATCTACAGGCGGATATTTAAAAGATGTATTTATGTCTAATGTAAATAAAGTTAATGTATCCGGCATTGTAATAGAATCTACTTATAGTGAAAGAATACAAGAACAAAACGGCTCCGAAAATAAAATATATTGGAGAACATATTCTTTAGCATCTTTACCGGTATCAACTTATAAAGATTTAGTAAAAAAAGCATTTGATGATACGGCAAAACAAGTAGAACAAAACAAAAGTGCAAAAGAAATGTTACAAGAAGCAGAAGCAAGATTCTATAATAAATAATATTTATTATCATAAAACTAAAATCCCCGAAATAAAAATTTCGGGGATTTTTTTATTTAGTAATTATTTTTTTATTATATCTATTATTATAAACTATAAACCTATAGCTTTTATGATTTCTTTCATATCAGCTTTAACTTGTGTAGGTTTTGTTGCAGACTTAATTGCATTATCTGGATCTTTTAATCCGTGTCCTGTTAGTATACAAACTGCAGTTACATCTTTTTGATCTTTAAAATAACCTTTTCTTGTATATTTCAATAAACCTGCAAATGATGATGCTGAAGCAGGTTCTGCAAAAACACCTTCGTGTCTTGCTATCATCTTGTATGCTTCTATTATTTCATCATCACTAACCATATCTATAACACCTTTAGACTCATCTCTTGCTTCTTCTGCAGTTTTCCAAGATGCAGGGTTACCTATTCTTATTGCCGTAGCTAATGTTTCAGGTTTTTCTATAGGATAACCTCTAACTATAGGTGCTGCACCTTCCGCTTGGAAACCCATAATTTTAGGTAATTTATATTTTTCAGGAAACAACTGATTAAATTCTTTATACCCTTTCCAATAAGCTGTAATGTTACCTGCATTTCCTACCGGCATAAATTGATAATCAGGAGCTTGTTCCAAATATTCGCAAATTTCAAATGCTCCGGTTTTTTGTCCTTGTATTCTGTAAGGATTAATTGAGTTTACTAATGTTAAAGGATAAT
>JAFPUA010000293.1 GCA_017413305.1 Candidatus Ruminimicrobiellum caprinum | reverse complement strand
TTATTTTTTAAATATTAAATGAAACGGCAAAAGCATCGGAAATACATGTCATAATGTTTCCGACTTTTTTACCATCACCTATTTCATAAATTTTTGATTTACAACCTGCATGTTCAAGGTCTTGTTTTAAAGATGGTACCGGTCTGTATCCGATAGAAATAATTACGGAATCGGCATTAATTGTTTTTTGTTGTCCGTCGTTTAATGTTACAACTGCACCGGCATCATTGATTTCTTTAAGTTTGGCATTTGTTAAAATTTCTGTTCCGTAATATTCAAAACCGTCAAGCAACATTGCTTTATTCATTAAAGGAACATTGTTTAATTTCATAATTTCATCTAAAGCATCAACAACAGTAACTTTTTTACCTTCTTTTGCATAACCGTAAGCTATTTCACAACCGACAAGTCCGCCGCCTACAACAACAACTTTTTCTCCTACAGCTTTGTTTGAAACAAGTGCATCTTCACCGGATATAGTTTTTTTATGATTTATTCCTTCAATTTTTGGTATAACCGGTTTTGAACCTGTTGCAAGAATAATAACATCAGCATTTTCTTTTAATAAACTTTCACAAGATATTTCCGTGTTAAGTTTGGTGTCAATGTTAAGTTGTTCCAATTGTTTTTTATAATAAGAGTTTAGTTCTGAAATTTCTTCTTTGAAATCGTGTGCTCCTGCCGGTATCAAATTTCCGCCCAATTGAGAAGATTTTTCATAAACCGTTACATTATGTCCGCGAAGAGTTGCTACTATTGCGGCTTCCATACCTGCAACTCCGCCGCCGACAACAATTACTTTTTTAGGAGTTTTAACTTTTTCTATTTTATATTCTTTTTCATAACCTACACACGGATTTACGGCACATGATACTTTTCCGTTTGTAAAATATCCCCAAATACAACCTTGGTTACATGCGATACAAGTTTTTATTTCTTCCTGCTTTCCTATAATAACTTTGTTTGCATAGTCAGGATCAGCAATGGCTTGTCTGCCCAAAACAACAGCATCGATTTTTTTGTCTGCTATTGCAGTTTCTGCTATATTCGGATCAGCCATTCTTCCGCCGCACAAAACCGGAATAGAAACAACTTTCTTTATTTTTTCTGCCATATCTATCATAAACCCTTTAGGAATATATGACGGCGGCATTGCATAATAAAAAGCATCCAAAGTTCCTGCATCTATTGAAAGTCCATCGTAGCCGTAGCTTTCAAGTAACTTTGCAATTTCAACGGCTTCTTCAACAGTTCTTCCTGCTTCGTTTGAACCGTCAAAAGACGCTTTATTAAAATCTTTCATATAGCTCTTTATTGCCAAACGGATAGTTACAGGAAAATCTTGTCCGCACTCTTTTTTTATTTCTTGAACTATTTCTTTTGCAAACCTTAACCTGTTTTCCAAAGAACCGCCGTATTCGTCTGTTCTGTGGTTCATAAATGAAAGAGCAAAAGAATCCAACAAATGTCCCCAATGCAAAGCATGTATATCTATACCGGCAAAACCTGCCTGCTTACAAAGTTTTGCGGCTTGCCCGGCTTCCGTAATTTTTGTATGTATTTCTTCTATTGTTAATGCTTTTGTCATAATTTTAGGATTGCTTAAAACAGGTAACGGAGAAGGAGTTTTTAACCCGCCGTTTCTTCCTACATTCATACTAATTTGAATAAACATTTTACAATCGTATTTTTTTAACTCTTCATTTATTATTTTACCGGTATTTATAAATTCTTCTTTATGGTTAAGAATCCCATCGTTTCCGTCAACAACACAATCCGCATTTGTTCCGCCGCTGAATAATAATCCGAACCCGCCCTGTGCTCTTCTTGCAAAATAATCTATACCTTTTTGTGTAAAACCGCCATATTCATTATTGCCAAATC
>JAFPUA010000292.1 GCA_017413305.1 Candidatus Ruminimicrobiellum caprinum | reverse complement strand
CATGTAAAAGCTGCCGTTTACGACAATTGGGCTTGCGTAGGAAGTGCAAATTTTAACAGATTAAGTATGTTTAAAAATAAGGAAATAAACATAGCTTTTTACGACAAAAATACCGTCGATGAATTGGTAGAACAACTTTTTATAAAAGATTTGGAATGTTCAAAAAGATATACAGAAGAAACAGACATTCCGTTGATTTATTATATTATGTAAAAATCGTTTCACGATTTTTAGCTGAGAATCTGAGCCGCGGACTTTGTCCGCTCTGCTGAGGAACTGAGAATAGATAGGACGACAAAAGATTGATGGAGAAAAAAATATGGAAAAGAAAAGAATTAATCTTGCGGAACTGGATGCTTTAAAAAAGAATTTTAAGCACTATGGCCTTCATACCGTCTGCCAAAGCGCAAAATGTCCGAATATAAACGAATGTTTTAAAAATAAAACCTCCACTTTTATGATACTCGGAGATATCTGCACAAGAAACTGTGCTTTCTGTGCAACGCAGCATGGCAAACCTTTACCTGTGGATAAAAATGAACCACAGAATTTGGCAGAGGTAATCAAAAATCTTCAATTAAAATATGTTGTAATAACATCTGTTACAAGAGATGATTTATCAGACTGCGGTGCAGAACATTTTAAAAATGTAGTTAATACTTTAAGAAAAGAAATACCGGACTTAAAAATAGAACTTCTTGTTCCGGACTTTAAAGGTATTGAACAAAATATCAATATTGTTTTATCGTCAAAACCTGATGTTTTCGGACATAATATAGAAACAGTTCCGGCCTTATATAGATATAGAAGTACTGCCGATTATGAAAGATCTTTAAAAGTATTATCCTATGCCAAAAAAAAAGGTTTTATAACAAAAACTGCTTTGATGTTAGGCCTTGGCGAAACTGAAGAACAATTATTAGAAGTTTTTAAAGATTTAAAGAACATAAATTGTGATATTTTAACCATTGGGCACTATTTAAAACCGTTAAAAGATAATGCAGATGTTGTAAAAGAATACAGCGATGAAGAATTTGAATATTTTAAACAAAAAGCTTTAGAAACAGGGATTAAAGTTTGTGTTTCAGGACGATATGTAAGAAGCTCTTATTTTGCTGAAAATGCATATAAATCTTTATGAAAAAAATAACATTAACTATCAATAACAATACAATAATAAACGATGTTTATGTGGCAGAAACTTTTTTTGATAGACTAAAAGGACTAATGTTTGTAAAAAAAGAAAAATCCTTTAACCTGCTGTTAAAGAATTGTAATTCTATTCATACTTGTTTTATGAAATTTAATTTAGATATCTTTTGTTTGGACAAGAATTTCAACGTAATAAAAACCTATCGAAATGTAAAACCATTCAAATTTATCCCCCCACACTTCAAATACTGCCATATATTAGAAATGAAGGCTTCTTAGTTTTTCTTTTTCTCTTTCAATTTCAACTTCAATTCCAAAATTTCTTTTTCTAATTTTAGAATTTTAATATCTTTTTCATCAAGATCACTAGAATTTTTTGGAGCTTCTAAAAAATTTTCATAAGGAATTCTTAATGCATCAGCAATCTTTTTTATTGAAGCCAACGTAGGTGCATGTCTGCCTGTAATCCAAAAACTTATCTGCTGTTGAATCACACCAATTTTTTTTGCCAAATCTTGCTGACTAATACCCTTTTCAATCATATATTTTTTTAATTGGTCTACAGAAAAAGTTTTCTTTGGTATCATAAAAAATCCTCTTGACTTTAGGAACAAAATATCGTAAAATTACTATAAGTTACTATACAGTACTACATAATACTATATTTTATATTTGTTTATTTATCTATTTTATTTTCTATAAAAGTTATAAAGCCGGGCGAACTGTACCATAGCAACGGTTCGGTAACAGGGTGCAATATAACGATGTCCCATAAAAAGATAAAATATTCTCGTACAGTTTATTTTTCTCTCGGCTTATTATACAAAACAATTTATTGAAAGTAAATAAAAAAGGAGGATTTTATGAAAAAAATAAAAGGATTTACCTTAGTAGAGTTAATTATAACAATGACAATTGTTGTTATCTTATCATTAGTATCTTGGCCTATTTATAGGAGTTATCATTTAAAAGAAGTATCTATGTTGGGTGAAGGCTACGCACTGCTTGGTGCAATTAAGGATGCTCAAATTCATTATTATAACGAATATGGAAATTTTTTAACTTCAAGAGATTCAACAGGCGTAGCACAACATATGAATGAAAGATCATTTACTTCAGCAGATCCCGTATTAGGTATTAATGTTATGAACAATAGGTATTTTTCTATGTTTAATTTTGATACAGCGCCTGCCAGTGAAGAAAAATGGAAATACAGTTTTGTTGCAAGAGTTTTCGGTAAAATAAGTAATAATAATGTTGTATCAATGATATTGCCATTCAATTTAACACAAAGAGGAGAACTTACAATAATCGGAAACGGAACTACAACTTTAGGCGGCTGGGGTCGGTAATTAATTACACCACTTTAGTAGAGACAAAATATATTTCTGAGTGAAACATAGCATCACTCAAAAGTAAAGAGCAGAATTCCCTCTGCTCTTTTTTATTACCCTCTTGGGTGATATTTGGTATGCTGTTCCTTCAATCTCTCTTGACTAATATGTGTATATATTTGTGTCGTGGAAATCGAGCTATGGCCTAACATCTCTTGCACAACTCTGATATCAGCGCCACCGGTAAGAAGATGTGTTGCAAAAGAGTGCCGTAAAGTATGTGGTGAAATATGTTTAGTTATGCCTGCCTTTATTGCTATCTGCTTCAACTGACGCCAAAATTCTATTCTGGAAATAGGTTTCTTAAGACGAGTTAAAAACAAAAAATCCGATTTTGTTTTTGATCTTATACGCAAATATCTTTTTAAATAACTTTGAGCTTTACTGCCGAAAACAACTATGCGTTCTTTGTTTCCCTTACCAAAAACTTTAACATAAGATTCATCAATATTTATATCCGCTAATTTAATGTTTATCAGTTCAGATACTCTTAAGCCCGTGGCATAAAGAAGCTCCAGCATAGCTCTGTTCCTTATCGACAAATTGTCGCTCCCGGATACAGAAGTTAATAATTTTGTAACTTCATCAACATTTAACATATCGGGAAGAATTTGAGGTGTTTTCGGTGTAGTAAGATAAACTATAGGGTCAGTTTGGATATAGTCTTCCGCAATCAAAAATTTGTAATACTGTCTTATAGATTCTATCATTCTATAAATACTTGTTGCTTTAAAATGTAGTTCATCTTTGAGATACCAAAAGAAATCTGAAATTTCACTATGGGTTATTGTTTTATAATCTTTATTATTTTTTCCCAGAAATGATAAATATGTAGTAAGATCTGTTCTGTAAGCGGATGCCGTATTTTTTGACAGACCTTTTTCAATCAATATAAAATTGATAAAAGAATCGAGATGTTCCATTTTTTATTTAAAGTACGGATTGTGATATAACTCTCTTTCTAAGGTTGTAACAGGGCCATGTCCCGGGAAAATTTTTGTTTCTTTAGGAAGAGCTTTTATTTTATTAAGGGAAGATATAATAGCGTCATAATCACCACCAAATAAGTCCGTTCTTCCTATAGAACCATAAAAAACAGTGTCTCCGGCAAACAACATATCGTCTATCAAGATACATACTGAACCTTTACTGTGTCCGGGAGTATGAATAACTGAATATTTGCAGAAAGAAGTTCCTTTCGTTTCATCTTTATCAAAAATTATCTCAGGATTTTTTACTGTTATAGGCTCTTCTATAACTGTAGAAGAATTTAGTTCTGCACTTGCAAGCATTTCTATATCATCTTTGTGTATAGCCAACGGAATATTATATTTTTCTCTTATCATATCATCGGAAAAAATATGATCAAAGTGTCCGTGTGTATTAATAAGAAGTTCCGGTTTTAGCCCTAAAGAGTCTATCTTATTGATAACACTTTTACCATCGTATCCAGGATCAATGACAACAGCTTTTTTTGAAATATCCTCATAAACTAAAAAACAATTTACTTCAAAATCTCCTGATACAACAAAATCTGTTTTTATCATTTTATTTGTCCGAGAAAAGTTCTCTATGCTGGTAAATATAGCTTATTCCCGAATACACCGTAAAGATTGTAGCTATAAGCATCAGCCAAAAAGGAGCTTTTAGCAGAATTAAACCGAAAATCTTTTGTGCTTTAGTGCCTTCAACTAAATCATAAGGTGTAAGCGAGTAAAATTTTATAAGAGCAGAATTTACAACTAAAATAACAAGAATTGTTATAATTGCTATCATTTGAGATGTAGTTTTTACTTTACCGGACATACTGGCAGGAATAATAATATTTTTCGATGCTGCAATGGAGCGTAATCCTGTAATAATAAATTCTCTGGCGATTATACATATTACCATCCAAGCCGGAACATTTAAAATATAAATTGATACGAACGAAATAAATGCGGATGCAACAAGAAGTTTGTCAGCAAGAGGATCTAAAAAAATACCGAAAGTGGTTACAATATTTTGTTTTCTTGCAATTCTTCCATCAAAAAAATCTGTAACTGATGCCGTAATAAAAATAATCAATGCAAAAACGTTTGTCCAAAAAGTATCTATCATCATAAGAATGATAAACACCGGCACCAAAATTACTCTCATCATTGTTAATTTGTTTGCTAAATTCATAATTATTTCCTCATTAGGCAATTAAATCGTAATCTTTCGTACCCTTAATTTTAACCTTTATAAAATTTCCTATTTGTATATTTTTATTATTATTCATAATAACAACATTATCTATATCCGGCGCCTGAAAATATGCTCTTGCATAAATTTTGTTCTTTTCAATATATTCCGGAAGCACTTCATAAGTTTTACCAAATTTTAAAGAATTATTTTTTACAACATTCTTAAACTGTTCAGTTGCAAGAATTTTTGTTCTTTCTTCAATAATTTTCTGAGAAACTTTATTTTTCAGTTTATACGATAAAGCTGCTTCTTGATCAGAATAACCGAATATACCTATATGTTCAAAATAATTCTCTTTGACAAAAGAAACCATCTCTTTAAAATCTTGCTGCGTTTCCCCTGGAAAACCTGTTATTAAAGATGTTCTTAAAATTATATCAGGATATTTTGTTTTAATATCTTCAATAATTTTTCTTGTATTCAAAGGACGTCTCATATTTTTTAAAATTCTTTTCGATATGTGCTGTATCGGAATATCCATATAATTACAAATATTTTCGTTCTCAGCTATGGTTTCTAAGAGTTCTTTAGTTATTGTCGTAGGATAAGCATACAACAACCTTATCCATTTTAAACTCTTTATTTTAGAAATATTTTTCAAAAGTTTTGCTAAAGAAAGTTTTCCATAAATATCCAAGCCATACGATGTGGTTTCCTGGGCAATTACATTAAGTTCCTGAATTCCTGCATCTGCAAGAGCCTTAGCTTCATCGGTTATCGATTTAATTGTCCTACTGACTAAACTGCCCCTTAATCCCGGTATAATACAGTAACTGCATCTATGTGTGCAACCTTCAGATATTTTTATATATGTTGACGGCGAAGCTATAGATAAAATTCTTGTTTTAAAATTCTGTACGCCACCTGCACAGTTTGTATCTGCAAAGAATCTGTTTTCCTTAATTAAATCAACAATGTTGTAATAGTTTCCCGTACCAACATATCCGTCAATGAAAGGATATTGTTCCTGCATTTTATTTTTAAGAAGCTGAGCTAAACAACCGGAAACAAAAATTTTTATTTTCGGATTTTTTTGTTTTAGTTCTCCTGCAAAACTTATTTGATTATGCGACTCAATCTGTGCATCCTGTATAAAAGAACATGTATGAATTATTATATTATCCGTTACTTTTAAATCGTTCGTTAATTCAAACCCGTTTTTGACAAGCAAACCGGCAACAGCTTCCGATTCAACGGTATTTTTAGAACATCCCAATGTAATAATTGATACTTTATTATTTTTCAAAATCAGTCTCTTTTAAATTCCAAGGTATTTACTTTATTTTGTCTGGTACCTTTAGACACATCAACAACTTCATTATTAAATAAAACTTCTACTCCGTCAGTATTACCAACTTTCAATAAAAAACGATTTTTTGCTTTTGATGTATAATGATGACTTTTCTGCAAAATACCTTCAAATGAAACTCTGGTATCAGAATATAATTTTATCCAAGTATTTTGTTTAGCATTTATCTGCAGAGTTATTTCATCAATTTTGTTAAGTTCTTGTTTTGGCTGTTCTTTAACGACGGCTTGTGTTTCGGATCTTTCAGTTTTTTCTTCCTGTCCGTTTTCTTGTTCGGCTATCTCTATATCCGCATTTTGCAGAGTGTCTGCCGCTTTTTGTTCATATTTATCAAACATTATTTCATCTTCAGGCAACGCGGAGTTTATATTGTAAACTATCTTCACGACAAGCAAAATAAAAAGTAAAGCTGCCAAAGATATCAAACTTATTACTATTACTTTTTTATATTTATTATAAATTTTATTCAGGCGTTCGCCAAGGGTGTCTTTTTTATTAAGTCTTAAATACTCCTGATATTTTTCTATCTTTACCTGCTCGTAAATACTTATCATTTCCGCAGCATCAAGATACAAATATTTGGCATATGTCTTTAAAAAATTTTTATAATAAACTTCTGCAGGAAACGCATCAACATCATCATGTTCTATCGCTTCAATATACTCTGATTTTATTTTTGTTTCTCTGTGAACTCTGTCTATAGTTAATTTTTTTGCAAGTCTTTCATGCTGCAAAATTGCACCCGGTCCGTTCATACATTTTCCCCTATAATTCTATCACATCGACATTTTTCGGTGCAACAAAACGAAAAATATCATTAGAAAAATTGTTATTTATTTTATAATTTTTAATTTCTATATCCACAACAAAGTTACCGTTATTAAATGAGCTTGCCGTTACAAGACTGTTGGCCTTGCTTACAGTTATTGCCATCGTCCAATCTTCTTTTTTGTTAATCGGCTTTATTAAAAAAGAATAATCAATATTTGTTTGATCTTTCAATACTATATTATAATCTTTCTTCAATGTTTTAAAATTCTTGGTAAATTTAAAAACAGAAGTAAGAATAACATCACCGTCAACAACATTTTTCCATTTTTCTACTACTGCCTGCTTATTGGCAGGAACATATGTAGTTATATTTTTACCGTCTATGTATGTATATTGTCTTGTCGGCAACAATTGAACTAAATTTATATAATCCGTTTTTTTATGTTTAAAAATTCCTTCCGATTTCAATTTTTCATCGGTAGCAAAATAAGTTATTGTCTGAACATATTCTGCCTGCATATCTTTTACGGAAGAATTCTTTTTCTCTATATTTGCAAGTATTTTGTCTATGTTATCATCGGCAGAAAACAAATTCCCCGAAAATATAAACACAACCGCTGAAATTAATAAAAAAAACGAAAATATTTTATTCATTTATTCTTAAATAATCTTCAATCAAATTATAGTTTATTTCCCACCTGTTTGTACCTTCAGGTTTATGGATAAACCCTCTTACTTCAAGGAAACTTAAAATATTTGTTGCTCTTGCTGAACCGCCAAAATTTGCTTTCAATAAATCTTGAGAAATTCTTCTTCTTTCCAAAATAAGTTTTAATGCAGGAATAAGATCCTTCTCGGCTTTATCCGCAGGTGTCTGAGCCGCATCTGCACTTGAAAAGTTTACCGGAGGTTCATAATATTTAGGGAAATTTTGATCTGCAATAAACTTAACTATCTGCTCTATCTCTTTAGAAGAAACAAATGCACCCTGCAGTCTTACAGGACGAGGTTCTGAAGGAGGCAAGAACAACATATCACCTTTACCAATTAAATTCTCGGCACCGATACTATCCAAAATAACTTTGGAATCTATTGCAGATGTCGTCTGGAAAGACATTCTCGCCGGGAAATTTGCCTTGATAGTTCCCGTAATAACATTTATTGACGGTCTTTGCGTTGCAAGTATTAAATGAATACCGACAGCTCTTGCCATCTGTGCTAATCTCTGTATAGAATCTTCTATTTCTTTGGAAGCAACCATCATCAAATCCGCAAGTTCATCGATAATAACAACTATATAATAATCTTTCTCTTTACCAAGAGAAACCATTTTTGCATTATAATCTTCAATATTTCTTACCATTTCACCGGCATATTTTTCATATCTGTTTTCCATGACGCTTACAAGCTTTTTAAGTGCTGCTGAAGCTTCGTTTGCTCTCGTAATAACATCTGCATCTTCCGCAATACAACATGGATTATACAGATGAGGTATGTCTTTGTACGCTGTCATTTCCACTCTTTTAGGATCGATAAGGATAAATTTTACTTCATCGGGACGAGCCTTGTACAAAATAGATAAAATTATATTGTGTACACCGACGCTCTTTCCTGAACCGGTAGACCCTGCAATCAACAAATGTGGCATTTTCGCAAGATTGGATATATACCCTTTTCCGTCTGTAGTGGTACCTACCGCAAGAGAAAGTAAGGATTTCGAATTATGGAAATCTTCCGTATCAAGAATATCTCTTAAACTTACCAGAGAAGCTTTCGGATTTGGAATTTCTATACCTACGGCAGATTTTTCAGGAATAGGCTCTATTCTTATAGCAGCTGTTTTCATTGCTAAAGAAATATTGTCCATTATATTCATTACCGACTGAATTTTTACGCCGGGAGCAAGAATAATATCATATCTTGTAATAACCGGACCGGGTATAATATCTTTAACTACAGCTTTTATCTTAAAATCTTCTAAAGTTTTCTTTAATCTTTCTGCTCTTTCCTGCAATTCATCTTCATTAAGCTGAGTATTTAAACCGCCTTCTCTTAATAGATTTACAGGAGGAAGAGTATAACTAAAACTCGATGTATCTATTTTTTCAACAGATTGTGCAGAAGTTTCTTTTACTTTCTCGTCGGTATCAGGTTCAGTATTTTCCGTATTTTGTAAATTTTTTAGTTTTTCTTGTTCCAGCAATCGTTCCTGTTCACGAAGCTTTTCTTCAAGCTCTTTTTCCTTAGCAGACTTTATCTGTTCCTTAATAAAATCTTCTTGCTCATCGTCATTTGAATCTTGTTTATTATCAATAATTCTTGGCTTTTGCTCTTGAGGAAAATCTTCCTCGACATTTTTTTGATTTTTTTGATCTTTTTGTTTTCTGTTATTTATTATATTTGCTTTTTCCTGTTTTTGAGTTTTTTTGTATTCGTACCATTGTCTTATATCATCAATAATTCCTTTCACAAAATTTTTCAGTAAAGTTACAAGAGAAATTCTAAAAAAATACGAAAGAATAATTATCAAAGCAACAGATACTGCTGATATCGAGAAAAAAACACCGAATTTTGCATACATAAAATCGCTACATCTTCCAACCCATCTGCCGTCTAAAGATAAACCAAAAGTTTTGTTACACATGGAACACAATATAGATCCGAGAACTACGGAAGAAACGGCAAGGATTGTATCAATTCTGTTTCTTAATATTGTAGAAGTTACGCAATAGATTGTTCCAAACCAGAACAGAATAAACGGTATCATATATGAAGCATCCCCAAATATCGGGAACAACACATTGTATATAACTACACCTATTTCGCCTGCCTTATTCGTTACAAGAGAAAGTGCGATAAAAAAAGCTATCGCACAAAACAGAACGCCTGTAAGGAATCTTCTGCCTTTTCTGTCTTCCTTGGTTTGTTTACTTTTTGCTTTTTTAATTTTGTTTTTCGTTTTTATCTT
>JAFPUA010000291.1 GCA_017413305.1 Candidatus Ruminimicrobiellum caprinum | reverse complement strand
CTTGTTTGCCCAACAGAAAATAAGATATTAAAGGTCTTCCGTATGCAGGGAACTTCTCTTCGGATAAAATTGTTATATTACCTGTTTTATCATTATTTCTTATTTCAGAAGCACAGCTTATTCCTGCACAGCTGTTTCCTATAATCAAATAATTCATTTTGTTATTGCCTCTTGATCGTCTATCAATTTTAAAGCATTATTCGGACAGTTTTTTACGCAAGCAGGTTCGTTCCCGTTTTCTATACACAAATCACATTTAGAAATAATATTCCCGTTTACAGACTGTTTTATCGCACCGAAAGGACATGCCATTATGCATGATAAACATCCGACACATTTTTCTTTTATATTCCTGACAATGCCGTTTTCATCTTTATACATTGCACCGGAAATACATGCTTGAACACATTTTGGATCTTTGCAATGTCTGCACTGAAGAGCAAAAAAAGTTTTTACACCGTTTTTTTCTATTTCTTCAATGGTAATTGCGGAATCTACTTTTTCTTTTTTATATGTTTTTATTATATCTTTTGATTTTGAGTGTGCAGTTTTGCAGTGTACTTCACATAGCCCGCACCCCAAACAATTCTTTTCAAAAGCATAAACTCTTTTCATTTTATGTTATTATTCTCCCGCGTGTTTTATTCCGAGTATTTCCAGTTCTTTAAGGTTAAGCCCTACACCTCTCAACATAAGTCTGTTTCCTCTTAAACTGTCTATTGCATTTATTCCCATACCGCCGAGCATTTCTTTTATTTCATTATTCCATGCAGTAAGCAGGTTTACCAACCTTTCATAAGCAATATCGGGATTTAATCTTTTAACAAGTTCGGGATTTTGTGTTGCTATACCCCAATTGCATTTTCCCGTCGAGCAGCTTTGGCACATATGGCATCCCATAGCAATTAAAGCTGCGCTTGCAATATATACCGCATCAGCACCTAAAGCAATGGCTTTTACTATATCGGCACTGTTTCTTATGGAACCTGCACATATAATGGAAATATGGTTTCTTATTCCTTCATCTCTTAATCTTTGGTCAACACATGCAAGGGCAAGTTCTATAGGTATTCCGACATTATCTCTTACTCTTGTCGGCGCAGCACCTGTTCCTCCTCTAAAACCGTCTATTACTATAGCATCTGCTCCTGCTCTTGCTATACCTGAAGCAATTGCGGAAACATTGTGAACGGCAGCTATTTTAACAAATACGGGTTTTGTATAGTTAGTACTTTCTTTTAAAGATAGAATAAGCTGTCTTAAATCTTCTATAGAATAAATATCGTGGTGCGGTGCGGGAGATATGGCATCTGACCCTTCCGGAATCATTCTTGTAGCGGAAACATCCGGGCCGACTTTTATCCCCGGAAGGTGTCCACCTATTCCCGGCTTTGCTCCCTGACCGATTTTTATTTCTATTGCAGCGCCTGCATTTAAATAATCCAGATGAACTCCAAATCTGCCGGAAGCCACCTGAACGGTTGTATTTTTACCGTATTTATAAAAATCTTTATGGAGACCACCTTCTCCGGTATTATAAAGAATTCCCAGCTTTTCTGCGGCTCTTGCAAGGGCTTCATGAGCATTTTTAGATATTGAGCCGTAACTCATTGCAGAAAACATTATTGGCATATTTAATTCTATCTGTGGCGGAATTTTAGTTATCATATTGCCGTTTTTATCGTACTCTATTTTGTCCGGCTTTCTGCCTATCATAACTTTCGTTTCCATAGGTTCTCTTAAAGGATCTATGGACGGGTTAGTTACCTGACTGGCAT
>JAFPUA010000290.1 GCA_017413305.1 Candidatus Ruminimicrobiellum caprinum | reverse complement strand
TTTCATCATAAAAAGCATTTTTTCCGTCTTTAAAAAGCGACTGATTAATATGCATACCCGAACCGCATATACCGAAAATGGGTTTGGGCATAAATGTTGCATGTAAACCGTGTTTCTGTGCAATAGTTTTAACTACAAGCTTGAAAGTATTTATGTTATCTGCGGTCTTTAAAGCTTCTGCATATTTAAAATCTATTTCGTGCTGACCTCTTGCAACTTCATGATGAGCAGCCTCAATTTCGAAACCCATCTTTTCAAGAGTTAAACACATTTCTTTTCTTGCACTTTCGCCTAAATCTATCGGGGCGAGGTCAAAATAGCCTGCGTCATCGTGAGTTTTTGTTGTAGGTTTACCTTTTTCATCGGTAAGGAACAAGAAAAATTCAAGTTCCGGACCTACATTAAAAGTATATCCCATATCCTGTGCGGCTTTTAAATTTCTTTTTAAAATGTTTCTGGGGCATCCGGCAAAAGGTTTCCCGTCGGGTGTATAAATATCGCAAATCAATCTTGCAACTTTTCCTTCTTCCTGTTTCCAAGGGAAAATTACAAATGTATCCGGATCAGGATACAAATACATATCGCTTTCTTCAATTCTGGCAAAACCTTCAATTGAAGAACCGTCGAACATACACTTGTTGTCCAATGCTTTTTCTATCTGATTTGCAGTTATTGCGACATTTTTCAACTGTCCGAAAATATCGGTAAACTGAAGCCTGATAAACTGAACATCCTGCTCTTTAATAATCTTTATTACATCCTGTTTACTGTAGCCCATCTTCTCTCCTTTTTTACAAACCTTTTTTCAATCCTTTTATCTGCCTATTATCAAACCTTTAGTCTTCTAAAATAAAATATGCTTAAAAGATATCTTCCAATGTCTCTTAAGCACTGTTCTAAAATTTTACGGTTTATCTCTTACAAATTAGTAAAGAACTAAAACCTTCAAATATTTTAAAGTGCTGAGGGGCAGAATCGAACTGCCGACACAAGGTTTTTCAGACCTTTGCTCTACCGACTGAGCTACCTCAGCACTTGCTTCTTATTCTTCTATAACTTCATCTTCGTTTTCAAGAACTTCCTGGGAAGCTTCCTGCTGTCCCTTTTTAAACTTTGCTTTGCCCTTTTCTACAAGTTCGGAAACTTTAACTTTACTATCGTTAACAAATTTCTTTCCTTTTTCTCTCAAATCTATTCCGACTTCTTCGGCATCTTCTACAAAATCTTCTGTTAATTTTTTTAAATGTTCTCTTGTTTCTTTACCGGTCTTAGGAGCATATAGCAAACCTATTGCTGCACCAACCGCTGCGCCTAACAAGAAAGCTATTAAACTATTATCTCTATCCATATAATTTACCTCCTACTTCTTCTTTTTGAAAATATAGGGAGTTACTAACGGTAATACTGTGGAAACAACTTTTATCCAAGTCTTCGGCAGCAAGCTTGCTACCGTTACTACACCGTCGGATATTTTGTGAACAGAATCAATTTCTCTGTTTGCTTTATCCAAAGTTTCTTCAAACTTCTTTGTAGCTTGAGCAACTTGTCTCAAAGTAATAACAAGGAAAACTACCGTTGTTATCACTGATATTGTAAGTAAAATTACACAAACTGTCAAAACTGTTTCGTTCATATCTTTAGTATTATACCAAATTTTTTATTTTTTTTCAATATATTTTTACACTATCGTTTTTCCGGACTCAAGTTCAAACAAATGAATTTTCTTTAAATCCAACAAAAGTTCTATTACTTGGTTCGGTTTTGATTTATTGTTTGCATCAACTTTTGCAACCATCACATTTCTGCCTGTATTAAAATGCAAATAAATTTCGCTACCTAACGGCTCTACTATATCAACCGTTGCTGAAAAACCGCTTACAACCTGATGAGAAATGTTTGCAAAAAGTTTGTCGTAAATATCTTCAGGCCTTACACCCATAACAATTTTTTGATTAACAAAAGGTGCAACTTTATCTTTCATAAAGTCAGGAACTTTAACATCAAAAGAACCCTCTTTCAAAACTAAATTACCGCTTTCAATTAACACTTCTACATTGAAAAAATTCATCGGAGGCGTCCCGATAAAACCTGCAACAAATTTATTAGCCGGTTTATCATAAAGTTCCAACGGACCTGCAACCTGCTGAATAATACCGTCTTTCATAACACAAATTTTATCGCCCATCGTCATAGCTTCCGTCTGATCGTGGGTAACATATATCATTGTACTCTGTAATCTTTCGTGAAGTTTTTTAAGCTCAGCTCTCATCTGTACTCTTAACTTAGCATCAAGGTTGGATAGCGGTTCATCAAACAAAAACACTTTAGGTTTTCTGACTATTGCTCTTCCAACAGCAACTCTCTGTCTCTGACCACCGGAAAGCTGTTTAGGTTTTCTGTCAAGCAAATGAGAAATACCCAAAATCTCTGCAGCTTCTTTTACTCTTTTTTCAATTTCTGCTTTATCATAACTTCTTAACTTCAAAGCAAATGCCATATTGTCATAAACCGTCATATGAGGATAAAGAGCATAGTTTTGAAATACCATTGCGATATCTCTGTCTTTCGGAGGCATATCGTTAACTTTTACGCCGTCTATTAAAATATCGCCGGCAGTAATATCTTCCAAACCTGCAACCATTCTCAATGTAGTGGTTTTTCCGCAGCCGGAAGGACCTACAAGAATACAGAATTCTTTATCTTTAATTTCTAAATTAAAATCTTTAACGATTTTTACATCGCCGTAACTTTTGTAAACATTTTTTAAAACTATACCGGCCATTTTTCCTCCGAAAAATATTTGGGAAATAATATCTCACTCAAACAACAATTACATAATTATATACTTTTGATAAAATTTAGTCAATAAAAAAATAAACAACCAATTTCTGTTATATCACAAAATATCTTGAATTCTGTATCTTCTTGCAATGTTTCTGTTTCTGACAGTGTTCTGTGTTTTAAATTTTTCAGACAGTTTAAATACCGACTGAATGTTTGTAGGCATATATCCGTCTTCGGTGGGCTCATAAACAAAAGCACCTTTTTTGTAGGAAGAAAAATCTTTTGGCATACCCCAAATTTCAAATTGTGTTTTTTTAGAATTGTTGTTGTAACGAAAAGTTTTAATTTTATTTTT
>JAFPUA010000289.1 GCA_017413305.1 Candidatus Ruminimicrobiellum caprinum | reverse complement strand
TCCTTATCAAAACAGGCACTATAACCCCTGTTTAAAATCTTTAAAGGCGATAAAAGCTCCAGTTTTTTTAAGTTAAGGCTAAATTTATTTTCTTTATCAGAGAAAATATTTTTAATTTTGTTTATCAAATCTTCTTTAAGTTCGTCTATATACTGAATTTTATCTTCGTATATTTCGTAAGGTTTTGATAATGCTCTGCAGTTTTTAAAATATTTTATCTTTTCATCGTAAACTGCAACTATATTTTTAATATTATCAACAATTTTTCTTTTTATCAAAGAGAGTTTTTCTTCGACATCGGTTTTGTTTTTGGCTACAATTTCGGCAGCTACCGACGGTGTCGGTGCTCTTAAATCTGCCACAAAATCGGCTATTGTAAAATCTACCTCATGTCCCACACAGGAAATTACAGGAATGTCAGAATCAAAAATCGCCCTTGCAACTATTTCTTCATTGAACGCCCACAAATCTTCTAAAGAACCGCCGCCTCTGCCTACAAGTAAAACATCCAAGTCTTTATGATTTTCATTTAAATATTTTATCGCATCAGCAATTTCAAACTTTGCCTGTTCTCCCTGAACACGAACGGGATATATCAAAACTTCAACATTGGAAAATCTTCTGTTCAATACCGACAATATATCGTGAAGAGCTGCACCATCTTTAGATGTAACAACACCTATCTTGTTTACGATATACGGAATTTCTTTTTTATGCTCACTATCAAACAAACCTTCTTCAGCAAGTTTCTTTTTTAATTTTTCAAAAGCTTCCTGAAGAGTACCGAGTCCTGTTTCCTGTGCATGAAAGACCTGTATCTGATAAGAACCTCTGTTTATATAAGAAGTAATTTTCCCGTAAACGAGAATTTGCATACCGTCTTTGGGAGTAAACTTCAATTTTTGATTATATCCTGCAAACATAACGGCTGAAATTTGAGAATTTTCATCCTTCAAGGAAAAATACATATGTCCCGAAGAATAATGTTTAAATCCGGAAATTTCTCCCGAAAGCCAAACACAGCCGAAAGATTCTTCCAAAATATTTTTTATATCGTTGTTTATCTCTGTGACGGAATATATCCTTTTTCCGTCACTATCATTTTCATTATTTTCTTGTGAATCTGCAAAATCAAACAAGTTTATTTTGCTATCTCCTGAGCTCTTGTTTCTCTAATAACTGTCACTTTAATCTGTCCCGGATATTCTATTTCGTTTTCAATCTTCTGTGCGATATCGTGAGCTAAAATATGTGCCTGTACATCATCAATATTTTCAGGTTCTACTAAAATTCTTATTTCTCTACCTGCCTGTATTGCGTAAGCTGAAGCTACACCTTTAAAGCTCTTGGAAACTGTTTCAAGTTGTTCAAGTCTCTTCAAATAACTTTCAACCGTTTCTCTTCTTGCGCCAGGTCTTGCTGCTGAAATAGCATCTGCAGCCGCAATAACAAAAGCTTCAGGGCTTTGAGGTTCTGCAAAACCTTCATGGTGAGCCAAAATTGCGTTAATCATTTTAGGTGATTCGCCGTATTTCTTTGCAAACTCTGCAGATATCTGATGATGAGTTCCTTCAACTTCGTGATCAACTGCCTTACCGATATCGTGCATTAAACCTGCCTTCTTACAGAACGCAACATCCAAACCTAACTCGCCTGCTATTGCACCTGCAAGCCATGTAACTTCCAAAGTGTGCTGCAACTGGTTCTGTCCGTAAGATGTTCTAAAATGCAGTTTACCTAAAAGCTTTATAATTTCAGGGTGAAGTCCTGTAACACCTGAATCAAGCGCTGCCTGTTCACCTAAATCTTTTATCATTTCTTCTACTTCTTTTCTTGTCTTTTCTACAACTTCCTCTATTCTTGCAGGATGAATTCTACCGTCTGCAATAAGTTTTTCGAGAGATTTCTTAGCTATAAACCTTCTTACTCCGTCAAATGCGGAAATTGTAATAGCTTCAGGAGTATCGTCAATAATTAAGTCTACACCCGTTGCCTGTTCAAATGCCTTAATATTTCTTCCTTCTCTTCCGATAACTCTTCCTTTTATTTCGTTGGAAGGAATAGGAATTGTGGATGTAGTCGTATCAACAGTATGATCTGCAGCAACTTTCTGAATAGCAATAGAAAGAATTTCTTTTGCCTTTTTGTTGGCATTTTCTTTCATTTCCTGTTCCATTTTCTGAGACTGTATTGCAGCTTCTCTTTTGGCTTCGTCATACATTTCTTTTACAATTCTCTGTTTGGCTTCTTCTCTTGTCAAACCGGAAAGTTTTTCTAAAACTGTTCTCTGTTCATTCTTTATTTTGTCAAGTTCGGAAAGTTTCTGATCGATAGTTTTTTCTTTTGTATCAACATCTTTTTCTTTCTGTTGTAAATCTCTGTCTTTTTTGTCCAAATAGTCCATCTTTCTGTCGAGACTTTCTTCTCTCTGGTTCAGTCTGTTTTCCGTTTTCTGAACTTCGGCTTTCTTTTCTTTTATTTCCTGTTCAGCTTCTTTTCTTTCTTTCTCAGCAGAATCTCTTCCTGCCATAATAATTTCTTTTGCTTTAGCATCTGCTACAATCTTAGCTTCATTTATGGTTCTTTCATAAATCTGCTCAACGGAATTAGAATCTATCTTAGCGTAAATAAATCTAACAATAAAACCTAATCCAAAACAGACGCATCCGATTCCAACCAACATCAAAATGTGTTCCATTGTTCACTTCTCCTTTTTTTCACAAAATCAATTTTTTACAATTTCTATAACTCTTTTTTCAGTTAATATTCTTCCTACCGGCAAATCATATTCAAAACTCGGTATTTTGTCCACTAACTGTGCTTCAAACGCAAGTCCTACTCTTTTTGAAATATCTGTTCCTTCAAGCCATCTGTCATAATAACCCTTACCATAACCTACACGGTAACCGTTAATGTCGAAAACTATCCCGGGAACAAATATCATATCAATTTCTTCTTTTGCAACAACTTCTTCTTCATCAAACTCCGGCTGTCTAATACCGTAAACTTTTTCATAACATTCTTCAAGTTTGTTAATACGGACAGCAGTCATAATACCGTCACCGGGATTCTGAATAACCGGTACGGCAACATCTTTACCATCGGCAAGAAATTCATTAATCATATAATCGGTAATAACTTCCGAGCCATAAGATAAATAAAACATAACCGTTTGTGAAGACTGATAATCCGACAGTTTCTTTATTTTTGACAAAATTATGTTACTGTAAGCATGTCTTAACGACGGTTCAATTTTATCTCTTATCTTAAGAAAATCGTATCTCAATCTACTCTTTTCCGACATCTGTGTTTCGTTCATTTTTTACCGTCCTTTTAAAACCGTAAAATTTTTTCCCGACTAAAACAAAAACCCCGCATTTGCCGCGCTTGTCAGGTATTTAAAGCCCTTTTTTACAGGTGAGAAACATGGTCTATGCACCATTTTGCATAACTCGCATGTATTTTCTCCTAAAGAACTCATCGGAATAAATACTCTAACAAAAAATCGCCAACAATGCAGGGTTTACAAAATATTAATTTTGTAAATTCAGAGAATCGATTTTTTTAATTAAATCGTTCACTTTTTTAGTATTTGTATCTAAAAAAACATCTTTTTCACCCTTAATTGTTTGCAATTCCGACACAATCGTGTAAATAGCTAATGCTCTCAGTCTTGAACTGTCCTGAGTCTTGTTACTGTATTCCGCTTGAACTGCAGTATATATATCATTTGCATAGTTAACGACAGAATCAACCTTCAATAATTCCGTGTCGTCAACGGCAATATTTAGCGTCATGCCCATAATTTTTCTGCTAATACCTATTTCAGCCAATTTATAATCCTTGATTTAAAGATTTTAATTTATTCAAAACTTTCCTTATCTTAGAAACAGCTTTTTTTTGTTTCGTCTCAAAATCAGAAAGGTCGGAAACCCTTTTTTTCAGTTTCGCAATTTCGTCATCAAGATACTTATTTTCAACTTTCAGTCTGTTACTATAATCTTCTAAATCTTTATATTTTTTTACTAATTTTTCTACTTTTTTTTGTAAAAATTCCAATTCTTCCATAGCTTATGATATAAAATACCGTCCATATTGTCAAGAAAAAAGAAAACCTTTTTTTATGCCGGCACCGTTTACAAAATCGTATGCTGACATTTGTGCCTTACTTTCCGGCTGAACCCTGGCTATAAAAAGAGCATCTTTACCACATTTTACGGTAAAACCTGTACCTTTTTTGACCTCAAGTACACTTCCTATAGCGGCATCACTGTTATCTGATACAACACTGCACGCTATTATTTTCATTGTTTTTCCTGCTAATCTGCCATCTGCTATAGTACAGAACGCTTTAGGCCAAATATAAAAACCTCTGTATTTGTTATATATATCTTCCGCCGACATTGTCCAATCAATTTTTCCATCTTCCTTTTTAAATATTTTACAAAAAGAAGGATCTCCTTCCTGCTTTTTTGCCGTAAAAGAACCTGCTTCAAGTAAATCTAAAGATCTATTCATAACATCAACGCCAAGCACATTAAGCTTTGCAAACAAAGTTTCTGATGTATCTTTTTGATCAATATTCAGATCTTGCTGTAATATTACTTCACCGGTATCAAGCCCTTTTTCTATAAAAAATGCTGTTACACCTGTTTTTTCTGCACCGTCAAGCAATGCTTGTTGAACAGGAGATGCTCCTCTGTATTTCGGCAACAAAGAAAAATGTATATTAAAGCATCTGTATTTAGGGGCATTAAAAACTTGTTCCGGTATTATTTTCCCAAAAGATACCACCACACCTGTATCAACATTATATTTTTTAATTTTTTCGATAACATCATCTGTAAATCTATCTACCTGAATGTACGGAATATTTTTTTCTATTGCATACTCTTTTACTGCCGGAGCTTTAATTTTATTATTTCTGCCGACCGGTTTATCACACATAGTCACAACACAAACTATTTCATGTTTTTTATCTATATTTTCTAAAAAATATCTTGATATATCAGCAGTACCGAAAAATATTATTTTCATATTTTTACCACGTTTTACTTTTTTTTCTTCTTTTTATTTCTTTTTCTACTTGTTTTCTCTTCCAGTCCGGAAGATAATCTATAAATACTTTACCATTTAAGTGGTCTATCTCGTGCTGGCAGGCCTTTGCAAAAAATCCTTCCGCCGAAACGGTGTTTATATTTCCTTTTAAATCTGTATATTCCACCTGTACTTTATCAAATCTTTTTACTTTTTCATAAATTTTCGGGAAGGAAAGACAACCTTCTTCTTGTTCTACTTTATTTTCTCCCGAAACTATTTTTGGATTAATAAACACGTAAGGTTTATTTTTTCCTTCGGGAAGGACATCTATTACACAAATTTGCAAAGACAAACCTATTTGAGGAGCAGCAAGCCCTACACCGTGCGCGAAATACATAGTTTCTAACATATCTTCGGCAAGCTGTTTAACATCATTATTTATTTCAGATATAGGCTGAGATTTCTGTCTCAGTATAGGATCACCGTATTTTACTATTTTTAAAATTGCCATTTTTCTCCTGCCTTTTTTTCTATCTCATAAACTTTGTATCTTAATTCTTTATATTTCAATGCTATATCAAAATCTAAAATTTTAGAATATTCTTCCAATACTCTCAAAGATTCTTCTGCTCGTTTAAAATTGGCAAGCACAATATTTTTTAAATCTTCACGTCCCTGCTCGCTAACTTTTCTTCCGGCATCCTGCACGCTATCACGAGCTTTTAAAAGTTCATCGTATTTATCTGCTAAATATTTTGATGCAAGATGACGCACTTCTCTTATTTCTTTATATAACTCATCGTCACAAAAAACAAATCTGCAGGTATCTTCAACTACTCGCAAACCTTCTTTGCATCTGTTTAAATTGGTATCTATTATCCTAATAAAGTTTTCTTCCATGATCTTATTATTTTACAAAAAATAAAATCTTTTGTATAGAAAAATTTTAGCATAAAAAAATCAGATGGTATTATTTCCATCTGATTTTTATTTGCTCAGTTATTTATTTCTGTTTTTTTATTTCTCTAATTTCTTGTAAAATTTCTTTTATCATTCTTGAATTTTCTTCTTCCAGCTGCAAAAGTTTTTTATACCTATCTTCTTCATCTTCGTAGTTTTCAAGAAAATAATTTAATGGAACACCAAAAACAGAGGATAATTTTTTAATAGATGCTATCGTTGGCACAGCTGCACCCCTCGCCCAACGGCTGATAACAGTCTGTTCTATACCAATCTTATCGGCAACCTCTTTCTGTGTAAGATTTTTTTCAAGCATTATTTTTTTTAAATTTCTTCCTAAATAATTTTTGTTTTTCACAAAAAACCTCTTGACTTAAGAATTCAAAAATACTATAATAGAATTATAGAGTTCTTTTTTAAGTGTTATTTCTATAAAAAGCCGAGTAGACTGCAACATAGCAACAGTCCCAATATCAATATGCATAATAACGGCATTTGATTAAAAATAAACTGCATATAAAATTTGTTTCTCGGCTTATTATAGCAAATTTAAATATTAAATGAAAGGAGAAAATTATGAAAAGAAAAATAAAAGGTTTTACCTTGACTGAAGTAATCATAACAATGGTACTTATTATTACATTGTCGATAGTATCTATGCCTCTTTATAGAGGCCGTTTTTCTAACCAAGCAAAAATTGCAGAAGGATATGCTTTGTTAGGATCTATAAGGGATGCTCAAGTTAGTTATTATAATGAATATGGCTATTTTTTTAGTGCATATAACTCTTTCGCTCCGGGCAACAATCAACCACAAAGTATATGTACATACAATGACCCTGTTTTAAAAATAAATGCAATAAATAATAGATATTTTTCCTTATTCAACTATGATGATAGTTTCTTTTCTTATGGAAATTGGCGCAATAGAATTTGCATACGAGTTTTCAGTTCAAAGGTCGGGTTAATCACTCAACTTTTCAGCACAGATGCACGCTCTAACCCTATAGTAAATGGCGGAAGCACTGATTTAAGTATTTAATTTTGGAACTACAATGTTCCTATTAGACGGGAGTGCAACATAGCAGCACTCCCGATTTTTATTTTTTAAAAATTTAGTGTATAGTTTAAATATTTCAAAACTATACACTAACTAAAAAAAACAATAACGGCTATTTAGAATTTATAATTGAACGACAGAAACACACTTCAAAAATTGCATAAAATATTGTATTTTTTGAGCGACGAAATATTTTGAATTTAGACGAAGTAATAGCGAGCCGAAGTTTACATTGAAAAGTAAATGAGGCTCGCTATTACAAAGTATAAATTCAAAAGATAATGTCGCAATTGCGACAAATAAAAAGTTACTTTTTATTTGTCAGAAAAACATTTATGTTTTTCGCAGCTTGCTTTCCCATTCCCATTGCCTGTATCACAGTACTCCCTCCCGCAATATCCCCACCTGCGAAAATACCTTCTCTTGTTGTCATAAAGTTTTCGTCAACAATAAGATGACCTTTTTTGTCGGTTTGGAGCCCTTTTGTTAAGGATGGAAGGATTGGGTTAGGGTTTAAACCTAAAGCTAAAACTACTAAATCTGTTTCTATTATAAAGTTAGAACCTTCAATTTCTACAGGTTTTCTTCTGCCGGAAGCATCAGGCTCTGTAAGCTGCATTTTAACACATTCTACTGCTTTAACAAAACCTTTGTCGTCAGCAATAAACTTTTTCGGAGCTGTAAGTTCTATAAATTCAACACCCTCTTCAAGAGCATGTTTTCTTTCCTCAAGTCTGGCAGGCATTTCGTTTTGTGTTCTTCTGTAAAGAAGTTTTACAGATTCTGCACCGATTCTCTTTGCTGTTCTGACTGAATCCATAGCAGTATTTCCGCCACCAATGACAACTACATTTTTACCCTTATGAACCGGAGTATCGAATTCCGGGAACTGAAATGCGTTCATTAAATTTATTCTAACCAAAAATTCGTTAGCCGAATAAATATTGTTAAGGTTTTCCCCTTCTACTCCAGGGAAAGTCGGCAGTCCTGCACCTGTTCCTACAAATATAGCTTTAAAACCGTCATTTAATAAATCTTCAACAGTTTTAGTTCTACCTATTAAATAGTTGAAGACAAATTTTATTCCCAATTTTTTCAATGATTCAACTTCTCTGTCCAACACTGCTACCGGAAGTCTGAATTCAGGAATACCATATCTTAAAACTCCGCCTGAGTCGTGCAGAGATTCAAATATGGTAACATCGTATCCCATTTTTGCTAAATCGCCTGCACATGTTAAACCTGCAGGTCCTGAACCTATAACTGCAACTTTTATGCCGTTAGGCTTTATATCAAAATTATCTTCTTTGGCATTTTTTGCTGCCCAGTCCGCTGCGTATCTTTCAAGATTACCTATAGCAACAGGCTCTTGCTTGATACCAAGAATACATTTGCTTTCGCACTGTTTTTCCTGAGGGCAAACTCTTCCGCATACTGCCGGAAGATTACTTTTCGTTTTAATAACATTTATTGCTCCTGCAGGGTTGTTATTTGCCAGTTCATGAATAAATGCCGGAATAGGCACTTCAACTGGACAGCCCGTTACACACATAGGCTTCTTACAATTCAAACATCTTTTGGCTTCCAACAAAGCTTGCTCGTCGGAATAACCTAAATTTACTTCTTCAAAATCTTTATTTCTTACATTTGGTTCTCTTTCAACCATTTTTATTCTTTGTGACATTTGCACTCCATATTAAGAATATCTTTATATTTTTCTAACGCTAATTTTTCGTTTTCTTTAAAAGCTCTTA
>JAFPUA010000288.1 GCA_017413305.1 Candidatus Ruminimicrobiellum caprinum | reverse complement strand
TAATCTAAAAGTGTTAAAATTTATACTATAAAGATGTTATAAATTAAACAATTTATATATTAAAAATGTTTTTATTAAAACAATTCCTTCAAAATATAAGCCGAGCGGGCTAAAAACATAGCTTTGGCTCGACATTAAACTAAAAAAATATCTTTTAGTTTTTTGAAAAAACCAAGTATTTCATGTATCACTTTATTTCTCGGCTTATTATACTAAAAACAAAATTCAAAGTAAAGGAGAAATTTGTGAAAAACAAAAAAGGGTTCACTTTAGTAGAGTTGGTAATAACAATTGTAGTGATTGTAATTTTATCATCAATATCTGTCCCAATTTATAAAACTAATATTGAAAAAGCTGCACTTGCTGAAGGGTACGCATTACTTGGTACTATTCGCACTCATCAGGAAAATTATTATGCAGAATATGGAAATTTTTTATTAAATATAAGTAGCAGTACTAATTCCTACGATGTTTATACTTCTTTCGAAGAAGTCTTAAATATTAACGCAAGAACAAACAAATATTTCAATACGTTTTCAATTAATTATTGGAATTGTGGATCTGGTATAGCCTACAACTCTGCCAATAAACAAGCATACCAGTTCGCTGCCGGCGTAGTAGGATATGTTAATGGTAGTAATATTTGTTTAGCCTTACGCTACAATTTAACTAGTGGAGTTGATTATTATAAAGGGTCTGTTTTATAAATTTAAAACAACAAAAAAACAATAAATATTTATCAACAAATGTAAGAGCAGAAAAAACACATTTCAAAAAATGCACAATATAATTGCATTTTTTGAGCGACTAGAAAGATTTTAGGCGAAATGAAGAAACGCAAGAACGAAGTGTATGTCTTATAATACTCGAGTTCTTGCGTTTCAATATTGTAGCCAAAATATTTCGGTCGCAATAAATCTAGTTGTTATTTTATAACAACTAAATTATCACGATGCACAACTTCTTCGCACAACATTGTCGGGAACTCTTTTTTAATTTCCTGAGAAGACTTGCCTATAATTTTTTTTAAATCCTGCCAATCGTAATTAGTTAACCCTCTGGCAATTTCAATATTTTGTTTTTCTATAGGATCAAGCACCATAATACTGATTGTATCGCCACGATTAAAGTTCCCCCCGGAAGAAATAATACCTGAAGCGAGCAAGCTCTTATTTTTATTTCTTACGGCAATTGTGGCATTGGCATCTATCACAACAAACCCTTTCGGTTTTTTACCAAAAGCTATCCAAGACTTTCTTGATTGCAATTTTTTATTTGAAACAATACAAGTACCTATCTGTTTACCGTCAACAGCATCATAAATCAAATCAAGTTTAGAACCGTTAGTAATAAAAGTTGTCACACCCGAACTTGCGGCAATTTTAGCAGCAATAAGCTTAGTTTTCATACCGCCTGTTCCTTTACCACTGGAAGAGTTTGGCGAAGCAATTTCTAAAAGTTCATCTGTGATTTTAGTAATTTGTTTAATAATGTTTGACCTACCCGGTACACCATCGTAAAGTCCATCAACATCGGTAAGAATAAACAACATATCTGCCTGAACAGATGCCGCAACAACTGCACTTAAAGTATCGTTATCCCCGAAATTTATTTCATCAACAGAAATTGTATCGTTTTCATTAATGATAGGAATAACATTTTTCATTAAAAGAAGCTCATTTAACGAACTTCTGATATTTATGTATCGCTGTCTGTCATCAAAATCATATCTTGTTAAAAGCATCTGCGAAACCATCAAGTTTAACGGTTTAAATGCCTGCCTGTAAGCCTGCATTATTAACGGTTGTCCGATGGAGGCAAACGCTTGTTTTTGACGCAAAAGTTTAGGTTTTTTAGTTAAACCCATATAACTTAAACCGGCGCGAATAGCTCCGGAACTGACAACTATAATATCAACATTTTTTTCTTTTTTCAGTCTTGCGATTTCTTTGGCAAAAGAATCAATATACGGGATATTTAATATCCCATTTTTGTCAGTTAACGTGCTGGTACCAATTTTAATTACTATTCTCATTTTAAAATCCTAACAAAATCGCAAAGCGATTTTTAGCTTATAGCTTATAGTTTAAGGTATTTTTACACTATAGATTCCCGACTACGACCTTCGGGAATGACACCGCTACGCGGTTTTTGTTGTTTTATTATACATTGTACATTGTCGTCTCATTACTTTTTGTTATAATATTTTCTTCCCGGCCTTATTACCAAAATTTGGTTCGGCTGGAGATATTTTCGTTTTTTTAATTTCGGGTTATCTTCCTTTATTGCATTTACCGTCGTTTTAAAATCACGCGCGATTTTTTCCAAATATTCGCCCTTTTTAACTTTATACTTTATAAAGCCCGGACTTGGATTTAAATCTTTTTCCTTAACTATATTCTCATAAAAAAGATCTTTTGTTCCTTCAGGTATATGAAGTTCAAAATTTTTATATCCGTGCGGAGTACACCATGCAAGAAGAGCAGGATTTAATTCTTTAATTTTTTCAACTGTCGTTCCGGCACATTTTGCAACAATTTTTAAATCTATAACTTTATCGACGATAACTGTATCATATACCCAAGGTTCTTCATACTTTAAATTATGAAAACCGTACTTTTCGGGATCTTTTGCTATTTTAACAGCCACTATAAACTGCGGAACATAATTCTGCGTTTCTTTCGGAGTAGCGTTTCTGTTTTTTAGATCCACCATAGACGAGGAGTTTGAAAATTTTATATCGCTTATTAAACCGTACTCTCCTCTGTTATATGCAGAAAGTGCAAAATGCCAATCATCAAGCAATATATAAAGTTCCTGCAAATATTTCGCTGCAGCTCTTGTAGCTTTTTCCGGGTCACGGCGTTCGTCTATCCAATAATTTATTTTAAGCCCTAAAGCTTGTCCTCTATGTGCCATTATCTGCCACATACCTACAGCTTTTGCACGAGAAACACAATTGTTATTAAAAAGGCTCTCAACTATGGGAAGATATAAAAGATCTTCAGGTAAATCATACTCTTTTAAGATAGAAAGTATCATATCTCTATACTTACCGCTTCTTTCAAGAGCAATTCTCATATTATTTTTTGCCGTACCACGCTCATTGGTATAAATATTTGTCCATTTAGTAAGAACATCTTCATCGTAAACTAAAGGAATTTCAGACATTTTACTTCTATACAAATTATTTTTACTAACATAAAGATCATTCATGTTTTTTATTTTTCTTAACATATTTTCACAGTCGGTAAGGAGCAACTCTATTTCTTCCGGCATCAAATCAAGCGAATTTATTTTATTCAAAAATTTATGAAATTTCTCTTCAACATTTTCATAGGTTCCTTCAGCACAACCACTTATTGCGCCATTCAATTCATCACTTGCCTGCATAATAATTTTTTTTGTCTTATTATTAGAACTTTTTTTTGTAACAAAATTAGACACAAGAGAAGGTTTCTTTTCTTGTTTTTGCTCTTTTTCCATCACGACAGGCGATTCAACTGATTCGGTCTGTTCTTCCTGTTCAGAACTTTCATTTTCTTCTGTATCTTCGGCTATCTGCTCGGTTTGCTCATCCTGATCTGTGTCAATATCCGGTTCTTCACAGAAAGAAAAATTTGCAAGAAAAAGAAATGAAATTATTAAGAAAAATAATTTTATATTTTTTAACATTTTCGTAAATTTTTTATTATTTCTTTCGGATCTTTAGCCGAGAAAATAAAGCTTCCGCTGACTAAAACATCAACGCCGGCATCAATACAAATTTTTGCCGTTTCAAAATTTATTCCGCCGTCAACTTCCACCAAACAATTATATTTGTTATCATCTATAAGTTTTCTAAGTTCAGATATTTTTGGTACCATATCGTGCATAAAACTCTGTCCGCCAAAGCCCGGTTCTACCGTCATAACAAGGACAACATCTACTAACGGTAAAATATCCAAAATATCTTTAACAGGCGTTTTAGGTTTTATTGACACTCCAACTTTTATTCCTGCATTTTTTATATCTTGAATTAATTTCTTTTTATCACAGTCAATCTCAGCATGAAAAACAATCAAATCTGCACCTGCTTTATAAAAACTTTCCCAATATTTTTCCGGATTAGTTATCATAAGGTGTACATCAAAAAACATTTTAGAATATTTTTTGATTGATTTTACAACTACAGGACCGATAGTAATATTGGGAACGAAATGTCCGTCCATTACATCTACATGCAACCAGTCAGCACCGGCATCAGCAACCATAGAAACATCTCTGTTCAAATTTGCAAAATCTGCAGATAAAATC
>JAFPUA010000287.1 GCA_017413305.1 Candidatus Ruminimicrobiellum caprinum | reverse complement strand
TTCATTGTGAAACTCCTCAGAAAACCGGTTCGAAAGTTTGGGATATAAGTTATACATGGAATGATAAATCGTGGATGGATACACGATATAAAAAGAATTCTCAGAAATCTCCAATGTCTATTTATGAGGTTCATCTCGGTTCTTGGAGAAGAAAACCTGAAGAAAACAACAGAATGCTCTCTTACAAAGAAATTGCTCCGTTGTTAAGAGACTATTGTGTTGATATGAATTTTACTCATGTTGAATTTTTACCGTTAATGGAACATCCCTTTTATCCTTCGTGGGGATATCAAACTACCGGATATTTCGCTCCTACATCAAGGTACGGTACTCCGCAGGATTTAATGTTTTTAATTGATACTCTGCATCAGGCAGGAATAGGTGTGATTTTTGATTGGGTTCCGTCTCATTTTCCGACAGACCAGCATGGATTATCTTTTTTCGATGGTACATATCTTTATGAACATTCCGATGCTAAGCAGGGTTTTCATCCTGACTGGAAAAGTTCGATTTTTAATTATGGAAGAAATGAAGTAAAAGAGTTTTTAATTTCTTCTGCTCTTTTCTGGTTTGATAAATATCATATTGATGGTATTAGAGTTGACGGTGTTGCGTCAATGTTGTATCTTGATTATTCTCGTAAAAATGGAGAATGGATACCAAATAAATACGGCGGCAAAGAAAATATTGATGCAATTGAATTCTTAAAAAGATTAAATCATGTTGTTTATGAAAATCATAACGATGTTCAGATGATTGCAGAAGAATCTACAGCTTGGCCTATGGTATCTAAACCTACTTATCTTGGAGGCTTGGGTTTTGGTTTTAAATGGAATATGGGTTGGATGAATGATACATTAAGATATTTTAAGACGGATCCTTTATACAGGAAATATAAACAAAATGATTTAACTTTCAGTTTGTTGTATGCGTTTACAGAGCAGTTTGTTTTGCCTTTTTCTCACGATGAAGTTACTCAGGGCAAAGGTTCTCTTATAGGGAAAATGCCGGGTGACGAGTGGCAGAGATTTGCAAATTTAAGACTTCTTATAGGTTATATGTATGCACATCCGGGTAAAAAACTTTTATTTATGGGTGCAGAGTTTGGGCAGGTTAGAGAGTGGACTCATGAGGCAAGTCTTGAATGGCATGTCCTTCAATTCTGGCAGCATTCAGGGATGCAAAAGTGGGTAAAAGATGTAAACAAAATTTATAAGCAGGAAGCAGCTCTTTTTGAAGATGATAACAGCTGGAACGGATTTGAATGGATAGATTGTAACGATACGGAAAACACAGTGATATCTTTTATAAGAAAATCTCCGTCTAAAAATGAAATTATAGTTTGTGTATGTAATTTCAATCCTGTTCCTAAACATAATTATAAGATAGGTGTTCCTAAAAAAGGTTATTGGAGAGAAGTTTTAAATAGCGATTCAGAAATTTATTTTGGTAGCAATATCGGTAATTTAGGCGGAGTAAATACTTATGATTATTCGACTCACTCTCGTCCTTATACAATAGAAATTTCTCTTCCGCCTCTGGCTGTAGTGTACTTTAAATACGAAGGCAAGTTTGAAAAAAATAATAAATAATGTTCATTTATAGCGAAAAAACAGCAAATTTTGGGCTACAGCTTTGTATTTGTCTCCCTTATGTACCATACGCTACGCTTTCATTTCAGTACACTGCGGTCGACAAATACTTTGCTTCGCCACAAACTTTATAGTTTTTTTTGTGTTCTTAAATTTATTGATAAAGTTTCATTTTTGTTGTTCTGTCATCTCGAGCGAGAAAATACAAAGTATTTTCGACGAGAGATCTGCAGTTTGTTTATTAATTGTCCGCAGGACACATAAATTGCTAATTGCACATTGCTAATTTTTAATTAAACTCTCAGCTTTCAGCTTTCAGCTCTAAACTAATATAAGGAAGTAATATGTATTTGGTCATAATAATTAGTTTTTTGTTGTTGTCGTTTTTTGTTGGGTTCATTTCGGATTACTTAAATGTAAAAAATATTTCCGACGAACTCCCACAGGAGTTTGTCGGATATTATGATGCTGATAAGTATAAGAAATCTCAAAATTATCTAAAAGATAGAACAAAGTTTTCTTTTATATCTTCTACGGTGACACTGGTTGTATCAATTTTATTTATATTGTTTGGCGGTTTTAATTATGTAGATGTTTTTGCCAGAGGTTTTGGGTACGGCGAAATAATATCAGGAATAATTTTTGTTGTAGTTTTATATATCTTAATGGAAGTCTTGCATTTGCCGTTTTCGGCTTACAGCACGTTTGTTATTGAGGAAAAATATGGGTTTAATAAAACAACTATCAAAACTTTTGTTTCCGATATTTTAAAAAGTTTACTTTTAACTTTTATTATTGGTATTCCTGTTTTTGCTTTGATAGTATGGTTCTTTATCAGATTTCAAAATACGGCATGGATATATGCTTCAATAACGGTTATTTTGTTTGAACTTTTAATTACTTTTATAGCTCCTGTGTTTATTATGCCGTTATTTAATAAATATGTTCCTTTGGAAGACGGAGAACTTAAAACGGAACTTGAAAAATACGCAAAAGAACAAGATTTTAAAATGAAAGGTCTTTATAAAATGGACGGCTCAAAACGCTCAACAAAAACGAATGCTTTCTTTACAGGTTTTGGAAAATTCAGAAGAATAGTTTTGTTTGATACTTTAATAGCCAGACATACCGTTCAAGAATTAGTTTCAGTTCTTGCTCATGAAATGGGACATTATAAGAAAGGACATATTCATAAATTTATGATAATGTCATTTGTTAATACGATAATAATTTTCTTTTTGTTGTCATTATTTATTGGTAATGAAGGGCTTTTTGTAGCATTTAAAATGCAGCATATTTCCGTTTATGGAGCATTGATATTTTTCGGTTTTTTATATACGCCTATTTCTATGTTTTTGTCCGTAATACAGAATATAATTTCAAGAAAATATGAATATGAAGCCGATAGATATTCTGTTACTACTTACAAAAATCCCGAGGCTATGATAGAAGCATTGAAAAAACTTTCGGTAGATAATTTATCAAACCTTACACCGCATAAAATGAAAGTGTTTATGGAATACAGTCATCCACCTATTTTGGATAGAATAAAAGCAATAAAAAATTTAAATAATTAAAGAAGGTAAAGAAATGGACAAATTACTTAAAGAGTTGTTGGAAGCGCCGGGAATTTCCGGTTGTGAAGAAGCTGTTGCAGAAATTATGAAAAGAGAATTGTCAAAATGTTGTGATGAAGTAAAAATTGATAATTTCGGTAATGTTATTGCCAGAAAAGGTAAAGGCGGTAAAAAGATAATGATTGCCGCACATATGGACGAAATAGGCCTTGCAGTAAAACATGTTACCGAGGACGGATATATTTATTTTATAAAAGTCGGTGGAATTGCAGATATGGTTCTTCCGGCACAGCGTGTGATAATTAAGGCTAAAAAAGGCGATGTCGTAGGTATAGTAGGAACAAAGCCTCCACACTTGATGACAGCTGAAGAAAGTAAGAAACTTGTTCCTTACACAAATATGTTTATCGATATAGGTTGTAAAACAAGAGCAGAAGTTTTAGAAAAAGTTGAAATCGGCGATCAGATAATATTTGAACCTAACGCTGGTGTGTTGAATGGTAGTGTTTGCTATGGTAAAGCTGTAGACAACAGAGCTTGTTGCTATGAAATGATAAAAGTAATGGAAACGCTTGCACCTGTTAATGCAGAAGTTTATGCCGTTGCGACCGCACAAGAAGAAGTTG
Organism: Candidatus Ruminimicrobiellum caprinum; assembly: GCA_017413305.1. Classification (GTDB taxonomy): domain Bacteria; phylum Elusimicrobiota; class Endomicrobiia; order Endomicrobiales; family Endomicrobiaceae; genus Ruminimicrobiellum; species Ruminimicrobiellum caprinum. The sequence continues at coordinate 540 of JAFPUA010000287.1, read as the reverse complement.
GTTTGAAAGGTGCAAGAACTTCTTCTTTTGCAATTGATCCTGATTTTGCAATAATACTTGATACAACTATTGCAGGTGATGTTCCCGGAATAGAGGATAAAGTTTCTGCTTTAAAGCTTGGTGAAGGTGTGGCTATTACGATGATAGAGGCTTCCGGCAGGGGAACAATCGTCAATAACAAAGTTAGAAGATTGATGATAGATACTGCAAAAGAAAACAATATAAAACATCAAATAGATATAGTCAGCGGCGGTATGACCGACGGTGCTGTTATTTATATGAACAGATCCGGAATACTTACGGCAATTTTAAGCCTTGCTACAAGATATTTGCATGCTGCAACATCAGTGTTTGATATGAACGATTTGAATGCCGGAGTACAACTTTGTCAGAAAGTTATTGAGAAAGTATCTAAATAAAACTTAATTAGTAACGAAAAAACAGCAAATTTTGGACTACAATATTGAAACTCGCAAACTTATGTACCGTGTACACTTTTGTACACCGCGTTTGCGAGTTTCTTCATTTCGTCTCAAACTT
>JAFPUA010000286.1 GCA_017413305.1 Candidatus Ruminimicrobiellum caprinum | reverse complement strand
CAGAACTTTTAAGAGACAGCGGTGTAGATTTAATAGTTATAGAAACTATGACCGAAATTAAAGAATTAAAAGCTGCAGTTTTAGCAGTTAAAGATGTGTATTCCGGACCTGTTATTACACAAATGACATTTACAAACGAAGGAACTACCGTAACAGGAACGGATGTTTTAAGTTTTATTGCCATGGCAGAAAGTCTTGATGTTGATGCTATAGGGATGAATTGTTCTGTAGGTCCAAAAGATCTTTTAAAACTTGCAAAATTTATGGCAGAAAACACAAATTTACCTATATCGTTTAAGCCTAATGCAGGTATGCCGCAATTTATAAACAGAAAAACAATTTTTCCCGGAACTCCGGAAGAATTTACAGAATATTGTTTAAAAGCATATAGTTATGGAATAAATATGTTCGGCGGTTGTTGCGGAACAGATCCTATATATATCAAAATGTTATCCGAAAAGCTAAAAAACAAACAACCTGTTACAAGAAAACAAGTAAAACATCATTTGTTATCTTCAAGAACAAAAGCAATTGATTTAAACTTATTGAATAAGCCTATAAAGATAGGTGAAAGAATAAATCCTACGGGAAGAAAAAAATTTCAAGCTGAACTATCACAAAACATATTCGGACTTGTAAAATCAGAAGCTCGAACCCAAGCTCAGGCCGGAGCAGATATTTTGGATGTAAATATGGGACTTCCGGGTGGAGATGAAACAAAACTTATTATAAATGCGGTAAATGAAATACAAGAAATTGTAAATTTGCCGTTATCTTTAGATTCAAGTTTTACCGATGCTTTGGAAAATGCATGTAAACATTGTGCCGGTAAACCTCTAATAAATTCCGTTAACGGTGAAACGGAAAAATTAGAAAAATTTTTACCTATAGCCAAAAGATACGGGACAAGTATTATAGGTTTGTGTGTAGATGAAACAGGTATTCCTAAAACTTGGCAAGATAGAATAAAAATAGCAGAAAAAATTTTATATTATGCCGATAAGTTCGGTATAAACAAAAACGAAATAATCTTTGATTATTTAACTTTATCCGTAAGTTCATCTGTAACACAAGCTCAGGAAACATTAAAAGCAATAAAAGAATCAAAAAAAAGATTCCCGGAATGTAAAACAATTCTCGGAATATCAAACATATCTTTTGGTTTACCTTCAAGACAAATAATAAATTCAACTTTTCTTAAAATGGCAATACAAGCAGGCCTTGATTTAGCAATATGCAATCCAGGTGTTGATTGGACGATTGATGATGAATATGCAAGAAATCTTTTGTTAGGTAAAGATATCAATGCTAAAGAATATGTTGCAAAATACGGTACCATTACAAAAAAAGTTTTAACGGAAGAGAAAGCTTTATCTCCGAAAGAAAAATTATTTAATTCAATAATAAACGGAGATAAAGATTATATTAAAGATTTAATAGAAGAATTATTAAAAGAAGGAATAGAACCGTTAACAATATCAAATGAACTTATATTAAAAGCATTAAATGTTGTAGGTGATAAATTTTCATCAAAAGAATATTTTTTACCACAGGTTATTATGGCTGCAGAAGCATCACAACTTGCTTTCAGTTATATAAAACCTTTGCTGAAAAAAGATAATCAAAAAGTTGCAGGTAAAGTTGTTATGGCAACCGTT
>JAFPUA010000285.1 GCA_017413305.1 Candidatus Ruminimicrobiellum caprinum | reverse complement strand
GTCACGCTTGCAATAAAAGAAGATTGCGCATATAACGACGTAACTTCTAAGAGTCTTTCGCTGAAAGGAAAGACAGCATCGGCAGTTTTGATAGCTAAAAATGACGGTGTTTTGTGCGGTATAGACGCATTTAAATATGTTCTTTTAAGATTGAGCAAGAAATTCAAATTTCAAGTATTCAAAAAAGACGGTGATAAGTTAAAAAAAGGCGATGTGATTTTGAATGTTAAAGGCCCGGCTGCTGAACTTCTTGCAGGGGAAAGAACGGCACTTAACTTTGTTCAGAAACTTTCCGGAATAGCAACAACAACAAACAGATTTGTTACTTTTATTAAAGGTTCTAAAGCTGCAATTATCGATACTAGAAAAACTCTTCCAGGATTTAGAAATGTTTCTAAATATGCAGTTAGATGTGGTGGCGGCAAGAACCATAGAATGAATCTTTCCGATATGATATTGATAAAAGATAATCATTTAGCATTAATTGATGATCTTACTCAAAAAGTAAAAGATATTAGGAAAAAATATAAAAAACTTCAAATACTTATCGAATGTGAATATCAGAAACAGGTTAAGGATGCCATAGCTGCAAAAGCAGATATCATAATGCTTGACAATATGAAACCTGCAGACCTTAAAAAAATGGTTAAACTCATCAGAGATAATTCCACAAAAGATTACAAACCTCAAATAGAAATTTCCGGCGGAGTAAATTTTAAAACTATCAAAAATTATGCTAAACTTGGAATAGAAAGAATTTCTATCGGTATGATTACTCATTCAGCACCGTCGCTGGATATTTCTTTAGAAGTGGATATCCATAAATAAAATGCCTCACTTTTATGTAAATCCTCAAAATATAACAAACAATACATTTACAATTAAAGACGAACAGTTTCACTATTTATCAAATGTTCGCAGATTTTCCGTTGATGATGAAATAAATATCTTTGACGGGCTTGGTAACTGTTATAGGGGAAAAATAACTTCAGTCGATAAGAAAAGTCTTTCAGGCGTTATATTGTCAACAAAAACATCACTTAAAGCAGATACTGAAATTGTGTTATATACTGCTATACCTAAGGGCGAAAGATTTGATTGGCTGATAGAAAAAGCATCGGAAATAGGTGTGTCAAAAATAGTTCCCATAATATATTTACGAAGTGTAGTGACAGATTTTTCAGCAAACAAACTTGAAAGATATAAAAAAATTTCAGTTTCTGCAAGTTCACAAAGTTGGCGTGCCGATATAATGGAAATAAGTTCTCCGATGAAATTTTCCGATGCAGTTAATAATGTTTGTAATGAAAATAATTTGAATGTTTTACCTTATGAAAGTGAAGAAAATAATAAAATATTTTCAGTGTTGCAGGAAGAAACAAAAAATAATAAAATTAAAAATATAAATATTTTTATTGGTCCGGAAGGCGGTTTTGACAGTACAGAGATAGATTTAGCTTTAAATAAAAATTTTAAAATAGTTACACTTGGAAAAAACATTTTGAGAATAGAAACCGCCGCAATTGTTGCCGCAAGTTGTTGCCAGCTTTTTGATAAAATAAAGTGAACGAAAAAATATAAAAATGAAAGGATACAGAAAAAACTGCCAAGTTTGAGATGAAGCGAAGAATTTGCCGACCGCGGTGTACGAAAGCGTATGCGGTACATAAGGGAGGCAAATACAAAGCTGTAATCCAAAATTTGCTGTTTTTTTGCTATAACTTTATGAATAAAAATCTTTTTGTTTATACGTTTGGATGTAAAATTAATCAGTACGAGAGTCAACTCATCAGAGAAAAATATTGTCTGCAAAATTATGAATATGTTGATAATTTTGAACAGGCGGATGTTATTATTGTTAATTCCTGCTCCGTAACGGCACATGCCGATAAACAGTGCGACCAAATAATAAAAAAATTTCATACAAAAAATCCCAGTGCAAAAATAATTTTAACCGGTTGTTATGCAAATGTTTCCAGAAGTAAAATATTGGAAAAATTTCCTTTTTTGGAAATAAGAGAAAAATCTTTTTTTCTGTCGGATATAAAACAAAGAATAAAAACTTTCGATAACCACTCGCGTGCTTTTGTTAAAATTCAAGACGGTTGTAACAGTTTTTGTTCATATTGTATAGTTCCATATGCAAGAAATAAAATGTGGTCTAAACCTGTTGATGAAATAATTGACGAAATAAAAAATCTCCTGTCTATGGGATATAGCGAAATTGTGCTTACCGGTATTCATATCGGGAAACATGATAAAGGAATATCGTATCTGTTATCGCAAATATACAAAAATATAAAAGATCCTTTCAGAATACGCTTATCTTCAATAGAAGTTAACGAAATTACCGATGAACTTATTGATATTATGAAAAACGAATCGGAAAGATTTTGCTGTCATTTGCATATACCTTTACAGTCGGCGAGCGATAAAGTGTTAAAAGATATGAACAGAAAGTATTTGTCAAGAGATTTTTTTAATAAAATAAATTTTCTCAAAAAATGTTTTCCAGATATTGCTTTAACAACCGATATTATCTGTGGATTCCCGACGGAAACAGATGAAGATTTTAATGATACATATAACTTTTTAAAAAATAATGAATTCGCAAGACTTCATGTTTTTCCATTTTCTGCAAGACAGGGAACACCGGCATATTCTTTGAAACCTGTATACAAAAACGGAGAATTAAAAACAAGAACAGATAAACTGTTAGAATTAAGCAAAGAGTTAGAACAGAAATATTTTAACAGATTTTTAAATACTGAGAGAAAGGCTGTGTCTTTAAGGGGAAATAAAGCTTTAACGGATAATTACCTTACAATAGAAAATGTTGAAAGACAAAACGGTATTTTTGATGTTAAAATTATTAGCGGCAAGGAGAAAAAATGAATAAAAAAATTTTAATTGCCGGTGCATCGGGACAACTTGCAAAAGCTTTTATAAAAAAGTTCACTGAACTTAATATTTCTTTTTATGCACCGACAGAACAAGAATTTGATATTACGGATAAAATAAAAATTGAAAACATTTTTTCTCAATATAATCCTAATATTGTTATTAACTGTGCTGCATACAATAATGTTGAAGCTGCGCAGCAGGATAACACAAAGGCTTTTTTGATAAATAGAGATTCTGTAATAAATTTGGGTGAAGCATGTTTAAAATATCGTGCT
>JAFPUA010000284.1 GCA_017413305.1 Candidatus Ruminimicrobiellum caprinum | reverse complement strand
TTCCCACGGGTCAAGCCCTTTATACTTTAAAGGAACTTTTTCAAGCTCTACTACAACACCTGTTTTCTCGCCAAGCTCACCGACAGCACTTGAAAGTCCGCCAGCTCCGCAGTCTGTAACTGCTCTATAAAGTTTCAAATCTCTTGCCTTAAGCATAGTATCTAAAACTTTTTTCTCAACTATCGGGTTACCTATTTGAACTGCACTTACATCGGACTCTTTATCAAGTTCAACAGAAGAAAATGTTGCACCATGAATACCATCTCGACCTGTTCTTCCGCCGACAACAAGAACCAAATCTCCCGGCTTAACTTCTTTCTCGGACATATTTTTAGGAATTATTCCCATAGTTCCACAATATACTAACGGGTTAGCCATATAACCTTTATCAAAGAATACTCCTCCGTTTACCGTAGGGATACCCATTCTGTTACCGTAATCACGAACACCGGAAACAACACCTTTTGCAATTCTTTTAGGATGATGCATTCCTTCAGGAACTTCCTTTGCTTTCGTATCAGGAAGGCCAAAACAGAAAACATCCGTATTTGCTAAAGGTTTAGCACCTAAACCAACACCCAAAATATCTCTTATAACACCGCCGATACCTGTAGCAGAACCACCGTAAGGTTCCAGTGCCGACGGATGATTATGTGTTTCTACTTTAAAAGCAACTCCGTTCGTTTTATCAAAATCTATGATACCGGCATTATCTTTAAATACTGAAATACACCAGTCTTTATTCAGCTTCATCGTCGCATTGAATATAGTTTCTTTTAAAAGATTTTTATATTTTACAACTTTTTTCTTGCCGTTTTTCTCTTCGGTATACTCAATATTTCCCGTCAATGTTTTATGTTTGCAGTGTTCACTCCATGTTTGTGCAATAGTTTCCAATTCAACATCCGTAGGGTTTCTTTTTATCTTGCGGAAATAGTTTTGAACTTCTTTCATTTCGACAAGAGACAAAGATAAAACGCTTTTTCTGCTTAATTCAACCAACTGTTTGTCATTTAAACTTAAAATTTCAATTGTGTTTACTTTCATTTTATTAAATATTCCTGAATTAAAGTATTTGCTAACAAGCCTGTAGCTATTTTTTTCAATTTTATTTCACTAATATCTTTTCCCGTAAGACAGTATTTTTTCCCCGTTTTAACGGCAATATCTTCCTTTATTCCTAAATCTTTTATAGCTTTTACAACACTTTCACTAACGGTATCTGTTACACCGTGCTTAAACCAAACTTCTATTGAATTTTTCTCTATCTTTTTGTCTTTTAAATCATTATATTCTTTTACGGAAAAATCTTCGGTAATTTTATCACTTAACAATTCCTTACCAATAAGTTCTGCCTGCTTTTTATTTATGTTTCCGATAAGTCTGTAAATCGCAATATATTTTACTGATGATATATCCTTTATTCCTATGGAAGCAATATCGGCAGAAGTATGAACCCCTTGAGGATCAACAAACCCTTTCTTTGTTTTAATTTCTATTTCAAATATCATTTAAAATTTCCTTCCTGTTATTTTCTCATAAGCCTCTATATATTTTTCTCTCGTTTTATTTACAACATCTTCCGGGAGAACAGGAACAGGAGGCTGTTTGTTCCATTTAATCTTTTCAAGATAATCTCTGACAAACTGTTTATCTAAGCTATCTTGAGATTTCCCGACGATATATTTATCTTTTTCCCAAAATCTCGATGAATCCGGAGTAAATATTTCATCTATCAAAATAAGTTTACCATCGTAAATTCCAAATTCAAGTTTTGTATCAGCAAGAATTATTCCCCTTGTTGCACAATATTCGCTCACTTTCTTATAAAGCTTTATCGATATTTCACTTATCTGCGCAGCTAAATCATCACCAATCAATTTTGCTGTTTCTTCAAAAGAAATATTCTGATCGTGTTCACCGTCATCAGCTTTTGTCGACGGCGTAAATATAGGTTCAGGAAGCTTTTCAGATTCTTTTAACCCTGCAGGAAGCTTTATTCCGCATACGGTCTGAGATTTCTGGTATTCTTTCCAACCGGAACCTGCAAGATATCCTCTAACGATACATTCAATATCTATTCTTTTTGCTTTTTTTACAATCATTGAACGGTCTTTTAGATAATCAAACTTTTTAAGTTCTTCCGGAAACTCATCAAAATTTCCTGTTATTATGTGGTTAGGAATTAAATTTTGAACGAAGTCAAACCAAAACATTGATATTTTATGAAGGATTTTTCCCTTGTCGGAAACAAGAGGCGACAGAATGTAGTCGAATGCAGATATTCTGTCGGTGGCAACGATAAAGAGTTTATCATTTTGGTATTCGTAAACATCTCTTACCTTGCCGGAATGCAACAACTTACAATTTGGTAAATCCGGTGCTGTAGCCATTTTTTTCTCTCCGTATATAAAAGATATTTGTTTATGCAGTTTATAAATTGTATCTTTTTTAGCAGAACTTTTCAAGAAAAAACAAACTATTTTGTAAATAATTTCAATATAGCAAAACCACCTATAAGAAGGAAAACAAAAATTATAGTTAAAATATTGAAATATTTTTCTATAAAATACTGAATTTTTTCTCCGAAAATCCTGATAAGACCGGCAACAATGAAAAATCTCGCAGACCTTCCGACTGCCGACGCA
>JAFPUA010000283.1 GCA_017413305.1 Candidatus Ruminimicrobiellum caprinum | reverse complement strand
TTTCTTTTACTTTTAAGAATTCATCTTTAGCAAAAACGAATTCCCCTTTATCATAATGATTAACAGCTTTAAGCCAATGTTCGGAAATCTCTTTTTGATGTTTTTTTCTGTTGGCATAAACTTCCTGTTCATGAACTTTTGCTCTTACTTCTTTAAGTCCATTTTTTGCATGTTCGTTGTCGCCGTCAAAATCCAAAGCTCTTTTATAATTTTTTTCTGCTTTTATCAAATTGTTTTTTAACATTGCAGCATCGGCTCTGGCATTATATTTTTCAACTTTTCCAGAAATATCAATATCGGATTGTTCCAAGTCATCAGATAAAAGAGCCAAATATTTCTTGGCTTCTACATTGTCGGGATATACAGATAAAATATCTTCAAATTCTTTTCTTGCAGAGATATAATCTTTTTTTTCATAATAATTCTTTGCTTTATTTAGATAATATCCGCTGTAATGATCATAAGCTTTCCCGGAATCAGGAATTTTGCCGAAATATATTCCGATAGAAAAAACATGATGATCATCATCGCTGTTCAATATGTCGGAAAAAGCATAAGAAATGTTTACCCTGTCAAAATCTAAACCAAATCCTGCAGTAATACCTTTATTAAATCCATCTCTATAATCTCTCCAACCAACCCTTAAAGAAAAAGGATAAAACGGTTTCGTTTCCAAACCGCAAGCATATGCCAACTCTGTATTATCAAAAAATTTTATCAAATCTGCCGACACTGAAACTTTATATTCTTCCTGAAGCAAATATCTTGCTGCAGCAGTAAAATTTTGTGCCTGTTTCATACTACCGGGAACAACATAGTCTATATCATTACCTATATTTTTTATTGCTAACGCACCGATTAAATTTCTGTCTATAAAGTCCAAAGAATATATGCCGCCTAAATCGAAACTATATAAATTTGTTGAAGTATCATTCTGAAGAGAGATTTTATAAAATTTTAATGTAGCTCCTATACCGCCTTTTTCTGTATATATCGGATCAGTATCTATCAACGGATATACATAATTAATTGCGCCCATAATAGAAGTTTTATAATAGTAATATTCGGAATCTTTATTAAAATCCATACCGGAAACATAAACGGTAAAGTTACCTGTTTTTTCCGTAGGGATAACCACACCGGCACTCGCACCGTAATTATTGTCAAAAAAAGACATATATGAAAGTTGAACTTCTTTAGAAAAGTTTCTGTAGTTTGATGCAGGATTGACAAAGAAACCGAACACCGACGGAGAAAGAGCTAAAATACTTGCACCCATCGCCTGAGAGTACGGATCAGGATTAAGTACATGAATAATATCATCTGTCTGCGAATACAACGGCTGACAGACAAACATCGATACTATCAATAGATAAAGTATCTTATTTTTTAAATTCATTCAATAAATTAGCTATCCTTTTTAAAGTATCATCCATATTAACGGGTTTAAAAATACAGTCATCGGCACCTCTGTTGAAAGCTTCATCAACAGTAGCCGCAGTATCTGAAGTATCTGCCGTTATAAGCATTATAGGTATAGAAGAAATTCTTTCATCCTTTTTTATTTCTTCGGCAATTTCAAAGCCTGTCTTATCAGGAAGATAAATATCAAGTATTATCAAATCAGGCATAATATCATAAATTCTTTCAAAACCGTTTTTTGCATTTACTTCAGTATAAACTTCATAACCTGACACCTGCAAGTTTGTACTGAATATTTCCAAAAAGGATTCGTTATCGTCAATAACTAAAATTTTGTTTTTCTCTGCCATTATATTTTCCCCTTACTATATATTTTTAAAGTATTTTTCCTGCACCATTATAACAACCTTATCCGAAAGAACTTTGGAATTTTCAAGCATAAGTTCAATGCTGTCCTTAAGCTTAAGATTCTCATCTAAGATTTTATAACCTTCTAACCTTAAAGTCAACATATATCTGCCCTCAGGAAGCTTAATTTCCAAAGGTTTATATTCGGAAAAACTTATAAACTTATTCATACCGTCTACCGATACAACAACACCAACATTGGCAAGCGGTTCCGTAAATGCGTCTGCATTTCTTAAAACATTCTGCAAAATTTGCATTTTAAAAACTTTTTCTGTCGTACCTGTAATCTCTTTTAGCTTATCCTCTTTTATCGTACGAATATCAAGCATAATACCTGAAATATTCCCGGTTAACGCCACGATATCCTTTTGAGATCCGTTACTAAAAAAGGAGTAAGTAAATATTCCAAACATACAAAAAACAACTAAAATTAATGCAATAACCAAAGGACTCTTAAATATATTTTTATTTGTAGCAAGTTCCGGTATGGGAACCGTAAACTTTCTTGAATTCTTGTGAATTAAAGAGTCTTCTCTTATCGTTGCATGAGATTTTTCTTCATCAAAAGTTATAAAATCTTTCTGCTGAACTATTTTCTCATTTTCTGACAGTTCTGTTACTGTTTTAGCGCACACCGATATAACAGTTGTGTTATCTCTTCCGCCGGAATTATTTGCAGCTAAAATCAATTCCGAAGAAATCTCTTCTACATTCGGTTTATGTAAAGTTACAATGTCGTTTATCGTAAAGTCTGACAATTCTCCGTTTAATCCATCTGTACAAAGAATATATACATCTCCCGGGCGAATAAGCTCAGATTTGTAATCAACTTTAACAGTACTCATAGTTCCTAAAGCTCTTGTAATCATGCTCTGAAACTCGGCAACTTTAGAATCTTCCACAGTCATCTTTCCGCTATCGATTAATTCTTTTATTTTTGTATGGTCCTGTGTAAGCTGTTGAATTTTACCGTTTCTTATTCTGTAAACTCTACTGTCACCTACATTATAAATGTGTATAAGATTCTTACTTTCTTCTATCCATATTGCAGAACAAGTGGTACCCATACCTGCAAGTTTGGGATATTTCTTTGTCATATTATACAAAGCTCTGTTTGCAATTTTTATAAGTGTTATAGGACGAAGGATATTTTCGTCATAATCCGAATATTCTTCTCCTAAAATGCTGATACTATCTTTCTTCGTAATTTTATCGAACAAAGATAATATAACATTTGTTGCGTATTTGCTGGCAAAATCTCCGCATGCGGCACCGCCCATACCATCGCAAACAAAGAAAAATTTATCTTTTTCATTTACACCAAAAAAATCTTGATTCTCGGTTCTTACAACACCGGTACTTGTTTTTGCAGAATTCAATATAATCATAGGTAAACAACCTTTACTCTCTTTTGAGCTTTCTTCAAAGATTTTCTTATTTTTATAAATAAGAAGAGCAATAGAACTGATATTCCGATGCACAATTCTTCAATATATTTCATCTTTATAGAATTCTCTGAAAAAGATGATGTGTGTTGAGGATTTGCCAAGAACATAGGCCATATTTTTAAATTTTTAATTGTTCTAACATTAGTATTAACAACTTGTATAGAATCCTGAACATTTGTGTAAAGAATTTCTATTAAACTGTCACCATTTATATCAGCGATAAGAGGCGAAGAGGTAATTGCCAAATTACTTGCCTTTATATAAGATAATATTTCCAGTTCTTTTCTCTTAACACTGCTTTTTGCAACTATTATCTTACCGTCTTCCGTACCAAAAACAAGTTCCGGTATACCATCTTTATCAAAGTCATATACCGAAGGAGAAGAAATTATTCTTCTTGCTTCCGGTATGCTCATTTTCCATAAAAGTTCTCCTGAAGGATAAGATGTGTTACCTTTTAGTATCTGTACAGAACCGTTTGCAGAAACTATTGCGACATCATTTTTGCCGTCACCGTTAAAATCTGCAACTACCGGAGAAGAATTAAATTTCAAATCTGAAGGCGGAACAGGTTCAACAAAATATGTCCACTTAACAGAAAAATCAGAAGTATCTATTGCAGAAACATATTGAGGAACATTAGACTGTACAATTATCTCTTCTATTCCGTCACCTGTAACATCTCCTATAGCAGGAGCTCCTGCTATAAGATGAGCCTTGCCTGTTGCATCAAGCAAATTAACCGTTTTTTTAGTTCTGGATTTACCATCAATGAAATACAATTTGCTATCATAATTTGCTATTACCACAAAAGGTGAAAAATCTTTTCTGGATAAAACTACAGGGCTTGCATAAATAGGTCCGTCTATAAACTCGGTAAATTTGGAATAACTGTTATCAAAACCCGGTGCATATAAGAAATGTACTGCACCATCATCAGAAACAACAACAATATCCGGCTTCTTGTCGTCATTAAGATCACAAACTACAGGTGTAGTTTCAACAATTCCGCCGAGCACTTCTCTTCTTATAATATTTCCTGTCTGTCCGTCTATAACATAAATTAAAGAAAAATCTGCCACAGCGACAATATCCGTATACCCATCGATATTTACATCAGCTGCAACAAGAGAAGCTATACCGTTATTGGAGATTTCTACAGGTTTCCACATGATATCGCCTTTGGCACCATTCCATACATACAAGAAACCGGCATTACTAAGCATTGCAACATCATTTTTGCCGTCGTTATCAAAATCCGCAATCAAAGGAGTAGCTGTAATGTCATATTTTGATATATCTGCTTTCATAGGAATTTCTTTGTTCCAATCAACATTTAAAGACATATTTACTTTTGAATTGGAGTGTGTTAACAAAGAATATGAAGAATAGCCGCTGTATATAAAATAAGCAGAAAATGCCAAAACTAAAAGTGTTACAACAATGCTTATGAATTTGAAAAGACTTAAAACAAAAATCTTTTGTTTCGCCGGGAGAGAATAATCCTGAGAAAAATAATCAACAACTCTAAATATAGTTCTGCCAATTGAAATTTCATCTTTCAACGACAATCTTGTACTATTAAGCTGTCCAAGCTTAACTCCGTTAACAGCTATACCGCCTGTACTACCTATATCTGTAATAGTATATTTCCCTTGCGTAGCACTTATTTTTGCATGACCTTTTGATACCGTCATATCACCTAAAAGAACTACATCATTCTCTATTCCTCTGGGAGAAATATTTTCTCTTCCGATAAAAGTATCACCGTCAGACTTTAAAAAATATTTCTTTCCATAAAATTTTCCATATATACCTATAAGATAATATTGCGGTATAACATCTTCGCCTTTATTTAATGCATCATCTAAAAATAATATTTTGTGACTGCCAATATAAATTTCATCGCCGAAATTTAAAGTTGCTTCCGTGATGGAATGGGAATTAATTTGTGTTCCCATCATCGTATTTTGATCTTTTAAAATATATTGATTATTTTCATATATAATCGTGCAGTGTCTTTCTGAAATATTTTTATCATAAATAACAATATCATTACCTTTCCTGCTGCCTATAAAAATTTTAGTTTTGCTTTTCTTTACAAAATATTCGGCAAGAATTTCTTCCTTCTTTTTTACGAGTAATCTTGGCATTTATTTCGCTCCTGCAATATTTTAAAATATTATCTTGCAACAAAAAGTGCTGCTACTAAACTTAAACCTAAACTAATCTTTGCGATAGTACCGGTTTTACCTGAACCGGATCCGGAACTTTCAGACGAACTTGACGATTCTCTTGCAGAAGAT
>JAFPUA010000282.1 GCA_017413305.1 Candidatus Ruminimicrobiellum caprinum | reverse complement strand
TCTTTCAACAGCTTTTCAAATTTTAAATTTTTAGTCATTAATATATTCCCCTCAAATTTTCTTCTTGACAAAAACACAATTTTAAATTATAATAATTGTAAGTAAATGTAATTACAATTACTTACAACGAAACACTAAAATCTTTTAAAATACCATAAGCCAAGCGAGCTTTACATAGCAAATGCTCGAAAAGCAAAAAGTTTTTAGCTTTTAAAGATACAAACATTATCTATACATCTATCTCTTGGCTTATTATAGCAAATTTTAATTATAAATAAAAGGAGAAAAAAATGAAAAGAATAAAAGGTTTTACACTTACGGAAGTAATAATAACAATGATTCTTGTTATTACTTTAGCATTAATATCTATGCCATTGTATAAAGGACGTTATTCAAATAAGGCTAAAATTGCTGAAGGATATGCTTTACTTGGTGTTATCAAGGATGCTCAATTCGCTTATTACAATGAGTACGGATATTTTTTTACGTCATACAACTCTTTTGCATCAGGCATATGGCAATGTCATAATGTTTTAACATATTCAGATCCAGTTTTAGGAATAAACGCCGTAAATAATAAATATTTCAGTTTATTTAATTATGATGTTAGTGATCCAGGTTATAACTTCTGGAAAACAAAATTTTTAGTAAAGGTATATAGTAATAAAGTAGGAACAATAACACAATTAATTAGTACAACAGAAAGATCTAATCCCGTACTAATTAACGGAAGTACAGATTTATCTATTTAAAATTTTATAAAATCATTATGCTTTTTTCTGAGTGTAACATAGCAACACTTGAAAGTAAAAACAAGCAGAACTTTTCTGCTTGTTTTTATATTTAACATAGATTCCGTATCAAGCGCGGAATGACAAACATATTAGAAATCGCATAATACAATTGCGATTTCTAAGCGACTAGAAAAATTTTGAGCGAAACGAAGAAACGCAAGACCGACGTGTATGTAGTGTAATACTCGAGGGCTTGCGTTTCAAAGTTGTAGCCAAAATATTTCGATCGCAATAAATAAAATAAAAATTATAATAAAAAAACAACTGATAAAATCATATCAGTTGTTTTTTATATTTAAATTATAATTTTTATTTTATATTGAACCAACGACCCTTAATTCTGCCTTCCTTCATAAACCCTTCATAATGTCTCATAATTAAGTGAGATTCTATCTGCCCTATCGTATCAAGAGATACACCGACAACGATAAGGAGCGAAGTTCCACCGAAGAAGAAAGGTGCTGACATCATATTTCTTAAATAGTCCGGAAGCACTGCGATACATGCAACAAAAAGTGCTCCACCTAAAGTAACTCTTTCCAAAACTTTCTGTATATAAACTGCTGTAGGATCGCCCGGTCTGATTCCGGGAACAAATCCGCCTGACTTTTTCATATTCTCTGCCAAATCTTTCGGGTTGAAAGAAATGGAGTTATAGAAATAACAGAAGAATATTACAAGTGCGGCATATATAAGATTATACATCAATGAACTGTGGTTAAACCAGTCCATAATTGTCTTTGATACGGGGAAACCGAAAACCGTCCAATCTGGAGCGAACTGTGCAATTGTTAACGGTGCAGAGAGAATAGACACTGCGAAGATAACTGCGATAACACCTGACTGATCAACCTTAATAGGTAAGAAAGATGTTGAACCGCCGTACATTCTTCTGCCAACCATTCTTTTTGCATAATTGATAGGAATTCTTCTTTGTGCTGTTTCAACCCAAACAACAAGAGTTAAAACAATTAAAACAAGTGCCAAGAGTGCGATTGCTAAAAGGATAGAAAGTTCTTCCATCTGAATAAGCTTAACTACACCTAAAAATGCCGAAGGAAGTCTTTCAACAATACCTGCGAAAATGATTAAGGGAATACCGTTACCGATACCTCTTTCTGTAACCTGTTCACCTAACCACATTATAAGAACTGTACCTGTAACAAGTGTAGTAACTGTCATAGCTATCCATGTTAATGATGGTTCTAAAACTATAGGCATACCACTTGGGGTAGGCATCCTCATAATAGCCATTGTCAAACCGAAAGACTGTATTGCACCCAATATAAGTGTACCATATCTTGTTATCTGCGTAAGTTTCTTTCTTCCCTGTTCGCCCTCTTTTGCAAGCCTGTCAAGATAAGGAATAACATGTGCACCCTGCATCAAGCTCATAATAATGGATGCGTTGATGTAAGGCATAATACCCATAGAAAACACGGACATTCTGTTTAATGCACCACCGGAGAACATATCCAAAAAACCAAGCAAACCGTTACTATTTGCTTCAAACAAAGAACGGACTGCATCTGCATTAATTCCTGGGATAGGCACAGCTGCACCTATTCTGTAAGCAACAATTATTGCAAGTGTAAAAAGTACTTTACTTCTTAACTGCGGAATTTTAAATATATCACCGAAAGTTTTTAACATAATCATTCCCTATATATAAATTTAATTACTTTACAACTTCTGCTTTTCCGCCGGCCTTAGCAATTTTATCCTGTGCTGCCTTTGAGAAAGCATTTGCCTTAACGGTAAAATTCTTTTTTAAGTCACCGTTTGCAAGAATTTTAACAAGTTTACCTTTCTTGATTATTCCTGCGTTTTTCAAAGTTTCTGCATTAATTTCCGCACCTGCATCAAATTTAGATTCGATAGAGCTTAAATTAACGATTTCGTACTCTTTACGAAATGCTGCATGGCTGAAACCTCTTTTAGGCATTCTTCTGACGATAGACATCTGTCCGCCTTCAAACCATGACATTTTTCCGTCGCCGCTTCTTGCCTTCTGACCTTTGCTACCTCTGGTAGAGGCTCTGCCCATACCTGAACCTACACCTCTTCCAACAATTTTCTTTCTATGTTTTGCACCTTGTGCAGGTGATAAAGTATTAAGACCTATCATATTTCTGCAACCTCTTTATTTCTTAATTTAGCAACGTCTTCTTTTGTTCTCAAGCCTTTTAAAGCATCAATTGTTGCATAAACAACATTGAAAGGATTTGATGTTCTCATAGATTTTGTGAGAATGTCAGAAATTCCTACTGCTTCGAGCACAGCTCTAACAGGACCGCCTGCAATAACACCTGTTCCCGGAACTGCAGGTTTAAGTAAAACTTTTCCTGCACCGGATACGCCGATGATTTCGTGCGGTATCGATGTGTTTTTAAGTGCAACCGATATCATATTTTTCTGAGCATATGCACTGCCTTTCTTGATTGCAGCCTGAACTTCATTAGCTTTACCAAGTCCGCAGCCGATTTTACCTTTCTTATCGCCGACGATTACAAGTGCATTGAAAGAAAATCTCTTTCCACCCTTAACAACTTTAGCAACTCTGTTAACAGCTACTACGGTTTCGGTTAAACCGCTTTCATTTTCGTTTTTATTTATTTTATTGTCAGCCAACTTTTCCCCCTACAACGACAAATAATTAGTTTTAATTAAAAATCAAGTCCACCTGCTCTTGCTTCGTCGGCAAGTGCTTTTACTTTACCGGTATAAGCTTTACCTGCTCTGTCAAAAACAACTTGCTTAATATTCTTTTCAACAGCTTTCTGAGCGATAAGCTTACCTACGGCTTTTGCAGCTTCAATATTTCCTGTAGATTTTAAAGAACCTTTAAGCTCTGCAGATAATGTGGAAGCAGCTGCCAAAGTGAAACCTTTAGAATCGTCTATAACTTGAGCATAAATATGTTTATGACCGCATTTTATGTTAAGTCTAGGTCTTTCTGTTGTTCCTTCGACTTTGCTTCTTATTCTTTTTTTACGAAATGCTAATCTTACTTTTGGATTTTTCATTTACGACCCTCTGTTATTAATCAATTAATTCTTACTTATTTTTTTGCTCCAGCTGCAGCTTTACCAGCTTTTCTGATAATCTTTTCGCCGAAGTATTTAATACCGAAACCTTTATATGGTTCTGGCGGTTTTACTGCACGAACTTGTGCGGCAAAAGCACCAACTTTCTGTTTATCGCAACCGGTAATAGTCAAAGTAGGAACTTTGTCCTGTGTCATACCGACGACAACTTTCAAGCCTTCAGGTATTTCCAAAGTAACCGTATGAGAATAACCTACCGTTAATGTGATAAGTTTTCCGCTCATAACAGCCTTAAAACCTAAACCGTTAAGTTCAAGTTCTTTCTTGTATCCTGTTGTTACACCCTCAATCATATTGCAGATAAGACCTCTGATTAAACCCTGAAGCATATTTGCCTGTCTTGAAGGATTTTTCTGTTCAACAGTAACTGTTGAATTTTCAATTTTTACATTAATCTCGTCGTTAATAGACTGAGAAAGTTTTCCGTTAGCACCTGAAACTTCCAAGATTCCGTTTTTTAATTCAACCTTAACTTTTTCAGGTATTGTTATTGGTTTTCTTCCTAAGCGACTCATTTCAAAACCTCAATATTATAATTTTACCAAATATATCCTATTACTTCTCCGCCGACTTTAGCTTCTTTAGCTTTCTTGCTCGACATCATACCTTTTGATGTAGAAACAATTGCTATACCGAAGCTTCCTAAAACTTTCGGTAATTCTTCGTGGCCTTTAAAAATTCTCAAGCTGGGCTTGGAAACTCTCTTAATTCCCTGAAGAACAGCTTTACCGTTATCGTACTTCAAATAAACTCTTAAAACACCTTGTTTCTGATCTTCAATGTGTTTATAATTTGCAATATATCCTTCTTCTTTCAAAACTCTTGCAATTTCGGTTTTTACTTTTGAAGACGGAATATCAACTTTTTCATGAAGTTTTGCATTCGCATTGCGAATCCTGACAAACATGTCTGATATAGGATCTGTAATCATTACACCTAACCTCTTTTAAATTTTAAATTACTGCCAAACTACTACTACCAACTTGACTTTGATACACCCGGAATTTCTCCGTTGTGTGCAAGCTTACGAAAGCATATTCTGCATAAACCAAAATCTCTGTAGTAGCCTCTAGGTCTTCCGCACAGGCGACATCTGTTCCTGTACCTAGTTGCAAACTTCTGAGGTTTGCGCATTTTTGCTTCTGCTGATGTTGTTGCCATAAATAGCCCTCTATTTATTTATTTTATATTTCACATCGCTTTCTATGCAAATGTTTACGACTCAATAAAACTACTTTTACTTACTTTCTTTTCTTGAAAGGCATACCTAAGAATTCAAGCAATGCTTTCGCATGTTCATCTTTCTTAGCCGTAGTAACGATGGTAATATTCATACCTCTTGCCTTATCGGATTTTTCTACATTGATTTCAGGGAAAATATACTGTTCGGTAAGACCGATATTGAAATTTCCTCTTCCGTCGAATTTATTAGGTTCGATACCTCTGAAATCTCTGATTCTCGGCATAGCTATGTTCATAAGCCTGTCCAAGAATTCATACATAATGGCTCCTCTTAAGGTAACCTTTACGCCGATAGGCATTCCCTGCCTTATTTTGAAGTTAGAAACTGAAGCTTTTGCTCTGCAGGTAACAGGTTTCTGACCTGTAATTGCTGCAAGCTCTGCTGAGGCAGTTTCTAAAACTTTTACATTTTCTTTTGCTTCGGAAAGTCCGATATTTACAACTACTTTTGAAAGTTTCGGAACTTCATTAGCATTTTTGAAACCGAACTCTTTTTCCAAAGCCGGTATCACATTTTTTACATACAACTCTTTTAATCTGGGTACTTGATTCATAATTTATTATCTTCCCTTATACTAAACTATTATTTCTCCGCATTTTCTGCAAACTCTAACTTTCTTTCCGTCGGACAATTTGTCAAACTTTGGTCTGTTAGGTTTATTGCATTTAGGACATATCAACATAACGTTTGATATTGCAATCGGCGATTCTTTTTCTTTTATTCCGCCAGGATCGGTTTGAGTAGGTTTTGTGTGTCTTTTAACAAAGTTAATTTTGGAAACAACTACTCTTCCTTTCTCGGCATCAACTTTCAAAACTTCGCCTTCTTTGCCTTTATCCTTTCCGGCTAAAACTACAACTTTATCTTTCTTCTTAATGTTAAGCATATTTTCTATCCTGTTAAAAAACTTATGTTATATTACTTCCGGTGCAAGAGAGATAATTTTAAGAAAGTTTGCTTCTCTCAATTCTCTTGCTATAGGTCCGAAAATACGAGTTCCTTTCGGTTCTCCTTCGTCATTGATGATTACTGCTGCGTTATCATCAAATTTGATATATGTTCCGTCTTCTCTACGATATTCTTTAGCTGTTCTAACGATAACTACCTTAACAACATCACCTTTCTTGATGTTTGCGTGAGGTATAGCATCTTGAACTGAAGCCATTACAACATCGCCCAAGCCGGCATATCTTCTTTTTAAACCTTTCATAACTCTGAAGCAACGAACTTTCTTTGCTCCGGAATTATCTGCTACATTTAAAATTGTTCTTTCTTGAATCATTGTCTTTTCCTTATGCTTTGTTTACAACTGATGTCAAAATCCATCTTTTTGTTTTTGACATAGGTCTTGATTCCATTATAGAAACCAAATCGCCCATCTTGGATTCATTTTTCTCGTCGTGAACCGAGAACTTAGATTTTACTCTTATTATTCTACCGTATAATGGGTGCTTGATTGTCCTTTCAACAGCAACAATTCTTGTTTTAGAAGATTTATCGCTGACTACTATTCCTTGCATTGTTTTTCTTTTTGCGCGTTCTTCTGCCATTATTCCTTCCTATTGGGATTAGTTT
>JAFPUA010000281.1 GCA_017413305.1 Candidatus Ruminimicrobiellum caprinum | reverse complement strand
TCCTGACTGAACTTTATACTTAACACCGGCAATTTCAATTTCACTACTACCATTTAAATAGTCTTTCAAAGACATTGTATGAACAACTTCGTCTTTATTATTTACTTTTTTTACAAAATTTACATTGGTATCTATAAAATTTACTTCCAAAACCTCATTATCTTCATTTACAACGCAAACTCCATAATCTGTATCTTCTTGCATTCCAAAAAGTGCATTAACTGCAAAATTTACTCTCGCATTCCATTCATCTTCTTTTAAATTAAGATCCGGATACTGTGCTTTTATTTGTTTAAATAACCTACTTCTAACTCTTTTCCCAGCAGATGTCAACTTATTATCTCCATCTACATGAGCTCTTGTTATAACATCATCTCTTTTTGTACTTTCATCTCTAACTAATTTTACAATTTCATCTAAAATAGGTTCCAGCTCTTTTGCCCTTTCATATTCACCTGAAGATGTAGACGCATTAGAATTTTCTCTTATTAACTGAGCTTCATCAGCAAAGAAATCAAAAGGAACATCTTTTAAATTTCCATCTGCATCTATTTCCTGTAAGAGATAATCAGCTGCATCTTCTCTTTGAGCATTTTTCTGAACATCCCATACAAAACCTGCAAAATCACCACAAATTATAGCTGCTTTTTCATAAACTTCTTTCTTTGTAACTTCCTTTTCAATAATTTCACCTTTTTCATTAAGACTATAAAAATATCCCTTATCACTATTTTGATCAACAAAACCTACCATTTCTCCTGCATCAATTTTATCTTGCAACTTCTTTGGTAATAATGCTCTTATTTTACTTGAAGAGAAACTTTGTACAAGCATATCTCTAGTTTCTTTAATAAGTTGAGTAGTCTTAGATGTGAATAATATTTTGTTATCCAATAAACCACGTTGCTGATTTCTCAATAATTGCAATAGCATAGCTTCTGCGGTACCAAAAGTTTTACCTCCGGAAGTACCTAAAACCGCAACCTTTCCTTCCGGAGAAGCAAGTTCTTCAGCAAATTCAGCCTGTTTTTGTGAACGATCGCTCATAAAATCATAATCTTCAGAAACAAGCCTTTTTGCGACATCCTCAATAGCTTCTCTTATATTTTCATCGGATAATTTTATTGTTTTTCCTATTATATTTTTTTTCTTAGATCTTGACAGAACACTTCTCAAACTATTTAATATCTTACTGTTTTTTATAGAGCTTACGATAAAATCCGTAAAATCGCCCATACCGACGAGAATTTCCTCAAGTAAAGGATGGTTTGTTCCAAATCTATCTTCAAAACCTATATGTCTTATTTCGTGATTAACAACTGTTCTCAGAAGAGATTCATTTTTAATATTTCCATCTTCATCGATAAACATTTTGTTTAATAATGAATAATTCAAATGAATTAATCTTTTACCATCTCTTTCTTCTACTTGAGCTACTGTTGAAGCATCAAGTCTGTCTGAAATTTCTTTAAGAATATTTTCATCAATGTCTTCAAAATTATTTTTTAAGAAACCATTTATTGTTTCTCTATCTTCAGCATCAGATTCCTCGATGGCATTTTTAGCAATTAAATTTTTCTGATAAGATAAAAATCCGAATGATGCTCCGCCATATAAAGCAGAAATTATAGAAACCACAGGAATTGCTATCCATAAGCCTGTAACCCCAGCAAGAATCGAACCTATTGTTACAGCAACAGAAACAGCTGTTACACCTATTGCTGCACGCAATGTTTGCTTAATTGTTGATTCGGATTTTTGCATGCCGGCGGTTGTTTCTTCTGCAGCTGCCGTTTGAGGCGTAACTTCTTTCCAATCGTCATTAACATTATAACCGTACGTGTTTCCGTTAATAGTTACGGTTATTGAATTATTTGCAGGGTTGTAAGAAAGATTTTCCGAGAAAGCTTTTATATCTTCAGGGTTTTTTATACTTTGCAAAGCAGAATTTAATAATATTCTGATGGCGTCTTTATCACCGTTCATTATTGCCTGAGATGTGTTTAATGCAGCCAAAGCCTGGAAAGAAATTTTTGCCTGTTCCTGAGCGATTTTGTAATAAGTTTCTTCTGCAAGTTTTGTGTTGCCTGTTACATTAGGCGTAATAACAATGTTTGTAATATTTGCGTTTGACAAAAGTTCCGACAGTTCCTGAGTATGGAAACCACCTGTTATTGTAATATAAATTTCTTTTGCATTTTTAAGAGAATTAATTGTTTTATCAAGTTCGTTCGCACCTGCAATTTCGGAACCGATTTTCTTAGCATTTAAAACATCTTTCATGTTTTCCATAAAATAAAAGTTTCTGTCGAAGTTTATTTTATAGAAAGTATCAGAAATTTTTTCGTAGTCTGCAAGTGCAACAATTTCTCTGTTATCAATATATTTTACCCACAAATCTTTGAACTTTTCAATATTATTTTTATAATAAGCGCAATCAGCTGCAGTAATTTTACCCATTAAATACTGTTCATAGTATCTAATAAAATTACTTAAAAATACCACATCTCCTTCCGCTTTATTCTCTGCAAACCTATCATTGAGTTCATCTTTAAAATTCTGTTCTTCAACGATAAGCTCCATCGGATTAATTCTTTGTGTTAACTCTATATAAGCAAAAAATCTTTCAAGATCACTGAAATTTGCAGACAAATCCAGTTTATATTCTCTGGAAAGTTTTATTAAATATCCATAAAGCTTATCCATTTGAGAAAAATTCTTTGTTCCGTTAACAAGCATTTTGTATGCTTCGTACGGAAGATTTTTCTTCAATACTATTACAAATTCCTGCAATTGTTTTGTAGTTTTTTCATAATTAATTTCTTTCTGAGCAGAAAGCATCTCCATATACAGAGCAAGATTAGGATAATTATCTACATCTACTGCCATCTTATCTGCATATCTCTGTATCAATGTAAAATATTTCTTCGGCTCCATTTTTCCCGAAGTATATTCTGCAGAAAGCTCTTCTATTTTTTTCTGTTGTCTGTTATAATAATTGCTCTGTAATTTTTTTACAGTATCTTTTATGGAATCAAAGTGAGCCGATATTGTTTCCTGATTATCAATTAAAGTGCCGAATCTTTTTAAGTTGTCAAAATAAGCTGTTTTATTTTCCAAACCTCTTATTATTTCGGTTTTATTCTTTGATGCGGAATAATATTCTGCACCGGTAAGTCTTCCTACATCGAGCAGCTTGTTCATTACGGAATTCTTAACATTTTCATCTTTTGCTACCGTAAGCCACTTGGTAGAAACTGTTCCATAAGCACCTTCAAGGAACACATTTTTAACACCGTATTTTTCATCAAATGTTGAAATAATGTTGCTGATATTTCTCTGTACTTCAGGATGACTGTGCAAATCCTGTATATTTATAACTACTTTATCACTTGCTTTATAATTTGCGGAAGTTATTTTTCCGTAAGAATATGGGAGATCAAAATCTTCAAAAACCTGTCTAAATTTCTCCGTTGCTCTCTGGTTATCAAGAACCATAGCAACAGCGTGTCCGTAAACACCTGTCAACAAGAAACAATTTACGACGATAATCGCCGTAATTTTGACAGCATTTAGCGAGAATACCCACTCTCGGAAAGAGTAGATTAATTTCTTAATTGGACGATCTTTTTGTTCCGTAAAATTTTTAAGCAAGTGTTTTATATTCATTTATATCTCCTCGTTTTTGTGCTCCCATACACAAAAACAGCCCGGCTTGCTTATACAAGCCGAGCAAATGTATTATTTTTAATATTTAAAATGATATTATCGTCGCCAATATTCCTTCTTGTAAGTAATATTGCCAATAATAAAAGCATTATTATATTTAGTTTCAGCAAATCGCCGACGGAAATGCCTGCACTACAGAATAAATAATTAAAAAATCCTTTCGATTTTGTTCCATTTGCTTCATTCTGTGTACCGGAAAAACCGAAGTTTTTAACTTTTGTAAACTGTGTCAAATCCATTACAGGAACAATGGAATAGCCTGCCGACGCCTGCGTGGCATTATCATGCTTTGAAGAATTTTTATTTTTTCTTACAGGAGCAAGAGGTGCCGCAACCGAATTTCCCGTTTCAACAAATAACTTCGTTATAACATTCAAAGGAAGTGTTGAAATATAGAAAAACTGCGTTACCAACGCTTCGGCAGAAATTTTTGCAGTGTCCGTAAGCGATATATTTATATCCGTTTTACCGACGGAAAAAGAGCTTACAAGAATAAAAAAACTCAGTGCCCAAGCAAGCATCTTGTGCATAAAAACATTTTTGGAGTTGGTTAATATATAAACTCTGTTCATAATTACTTTATTTAAGT
>JAFPUA010000280.1 GCA_017413305.1 Candidatus Ruminimicrobiellum caprinum | reverse complement strand
TATATAACAAAAATTTTGGGAATAGTATTACTGCTGTTGCTTGTATTATCAACGGTATCTTTCGCCGCTAAGCCTACGGACTTTACCTTTAATGGATTGTCCCTGGGAGATAGTGTAGACGAAATGAAAGAAAAGCTGGGAGAACCGGATTTTGATACTCCTCAAAATATAAAAAATTACGCCATAGATGCTATCAACAAAGGTTTTACAAAATATTGTCCTGTTGCAGGAACCATGGACTTAAAAGAGGCAGTAATAAAGAAATTTAAGGAAGATAATAATCTTGATTATACAAAAGAAGAAGTTATAGTCTCTTGCGGAGGGAAACATTCTTTATACAATCTTTTTCAGTCAATACTTGACGAAGGTGATGAAGTAATAATACCGGCTCCTTATTGGGTATCTTATCCGGATATGGCAATACTTGCAGGAGCAAAACCTGTTTTTATTCATACAAGCGATAAAGAACATTTTAAAGTAAAGCCCGAAGCAATAGAAAAAGTAATAACAAAAAAAACTAAAGCGTTTATTTTAAATTCTCCGTCTAATCCTACGGGAAATACTTATACAAAAGATGAATTGAAAGAAATTGCGGATGTCTGCGTAAAAAATAATGTACTTATAATTTCCGATGAAATTTATGAAAAGTTGGTATATGACAATTTTAAATTTTATTCAATAGCACAAATTTCCGATGAAGTAAAAGCGCATACTGTCGTAGTAAACGGAGTTTCAAAAGCATTTGCAATGACAGGTTGGAGAATAGGTTTTACCGCCGGTTCGAAAGAGATTATTGCCGCTATGACAAAAATTCAGAGCCAATCTACTTCTTGCCCGTCGTCTATATCTTTGAAAGCAGCCACGGAAGCATTAAACGGGCCTAAAGAAAGTTTAGAAATGATGAGAAAAGAATTTGAAAAAAGAAGAAATTATATTGTTGACAGATTGAATAGTATTGACGGTATTACATGCTTGAAACCGGAAGGTGCTTTCTATGTATTTCCTAACATTTCTGCATTGTTGGGAAAAACTTATAACGGAAAAACAATAAATACAGATAGCGAAATGGCAGAATATTTATTGGAAAATGCTCGTATTGCCGTAGTTCCGGGTTCAGCCTTTGGTGCTGATGGTTATATGAGGTTATCATATGCCACATCGATGGAAAAAATTGTTGAAGGTTTGAGCCGCTTAGAAAAAGCATTAAAATGAAAACAAAAGAAAAGTTACTTTTAATATTAGATAAAAATAAAGGTAATTTTGTTTCCGGGCAAGAAATTGCCGAACAGCTGCAAGTTTCAAGAACGGCAGTATGGAAAGCGATAAAGACATTAAAGTATGATGGTTATAAAATAGAATCAGTTAAAAATAATGGCTATAAGTTATCTTCGGAAAATGATATTTTGTCCGAAGGAGAAATAAGAAATAATCTTTTTGAAAAGTATAAAAATTTTGTTATAAAAATATTTAAAAGTACTGATTCTACAAACAAACAGGCAAAAAAACTGATTGCTGAAAATACATTTGAAAACGGCACGGTTCTTATAGCTGATGAACAGACTGAAGGGAAAGGTCGTTTTGGAAGAAAATTTTTCTCGCCGAAAGGTACGGGAATTTATTTAAGTACTATAATAAAGTCTAATATTAAAGTTCAGGATATTTCTTTAATTACGGTTGTTTCCGCACTTGCAGTTTGTAGATCGATTAAGAATTTAACAAAATTAAATCCGCAAATAAAATGGATTAACGATGTTTATATTAACGGGAAAAAAGTTTGCGGTATACTTACTGAAGCTGTGAGCAATTTTGAAACACAAACTGCTGATGCCGTAGTTGTAGGGATAGGAATAAATTTAAAAACAAAGCTTTTCCCTGAAGAACTTAAAGAAAAGGCAGGATATATTACAACAGACAATATATCCAGAAATGTTTTTGTCGCTGAAGTTTTAAATAATTTATTTTCTTTAACCGAAAATCTTTTTGATAAGAAAATAATTGAAGATTACAAAAAGTTCTCTTTTGTTTTAAAGAAAGAAATAAAATATTTGTCGGGTGATACAGTTATTAAGGCAACGGCTGTTGACATAAATGATAAAGGCAATTTGGTAGTTGAAGATTCTAATGGGAAAAAGTCTGTGCTTGAATCCGGTGAAATCTCAATAAATTTGTCTCACAATTTTTCTTGACATCTTTTTAATATTTTTGTAAACTACACAGATTATTAAAGAACCAATTATGAAGTAAGTTTATAGGAGTAATGAAATGTACGCAATTGTAATGACGGGCGGAAAACAGTATAAAGTGGAAAAAGGTTTGAATGTTGTTATTGAAAAACTTGACGAAGCCCAAGAAGGAAAAGAAGTAGTATTAGATCAAGTCTTAATGGTAGCTGACGGTGATAATGTAAAAGTAGGCAAACCGACAGT
The DNA here is from genome assembly GCA_017413305.1 of Candidatus Ruminimicrobiellum caprinum. GTDB lineage: Bacteria > Elusimicrobiota > Endomicrobiia > Endomicrobiales > Endomicrobiaceae > Ruminimicrobiellum > Ruminimicrobiellum caprinum. The sequence continues at coordinate 3,406 of JAFPUA010000280.1, read as the reverse complement.
TGAAGGTGCAACCGTAACTGCAAAAGTTATTGCACAGAAAAGATTGCCTAAGGTTCTTGTTTTTAAGAAAAGACCTAAAAAAGGTTATAAGAAAATGCAGGGACACAGACAGTATGTAACCGAAGTTGAAGTAGTTGATATTAAGGCTTAAAAGTTTTAGGAGAAGAAAATGGCACATGTAAAAGGACAAGGCTCTACCAGTAACGGCAGAGATTCACAAGGTAAAAGATTAGGCGTAAAGATATACGGCGATCAGCTTGCACAGGCAGGTGCAATAATTGTAAGACAGAGAGGAACCAAGTTCCATCCCGGCTTAAATGTAGGTATGGGCAAAGATAATACTTTGTTTGCAAAAGTTGCAGGAACCGTAAAGTTTGTTAGAAGAGCCGGTGACAGATGTTTTGTTAATGTTGAACCTTCAGCAAACTAATCTAAGGTCAAAATGTTTATAGATAAAGCCAAAATTTTTATTACAGCCGGACGCGGTGGCGACGGCTGTATTTCATTTAGAAGAGAAAAATATGTCGCTCTTGGCGGTCCCGATGGAGGGAACGGCGGAAAAGGGGGAGATGTTTTTATTGTTGCCGATACAAAAAAAGCAACACTTCTTGACTTATCGTACAAACCTAAATTTTTTGCCGATAACGGTAACAAAGGTGAAGGTTCAAACAAGTACGGCAAGTATGGTAAAGATTTAACTATAGAAGTTCCTGTAGGGACTCTCATTTATAAAAACGGTGATTTGTTTGCCGACTTAAAAGAGCACGGACAGAAAGTCCTTGTTGCGAAAGGCGGCAGAGGCGGCAGAGGAAACTCAGCATTTAAAACACAAAGACACACTGTTCCGCGTATAGCTGAAAAAGGCGAACCGGGCGAAACTGCTGAAATAGATTTGGAATTAAGACTCATTGCTGATGTGGGCTTGGTAGGTTTTCCGAATGCAGGTAAATCTACTTTCTTATCTGTAGTCAGTTCTGCCAGACCGAAAATTGCAGACTATCCATTTACTACTCTTGAGCCGAATTTAGGTGTGGTTCATTTGGATGATAAACAGATTGTTATAGCAGATATACCCGGTATTATTGAGGGGGCAAGTTCCGGTAAAGGTTTGGGACTTGAATTTTTAAGACATATAAAAAGAACGAAAGTTTTGCTTTATATGATAGATGTCAGCGGTTTTGATGGACAGGATCCTTACGAAGTATATAAAGTATTAAACAATGAATTAAAAAAGTATTCCAAATATCTTTCCAAGAAACATATGCTCATTGCATTAAACAAAACGGATGCAGGTGAGCAGGCTTTGGAAAATGTAAAGAATTTTAAGAAAAAAGTTAAAGGTAAAAAGATATTTGCCATATCAAATATGACAAAAGACGGCATTGATAAAATGTTGTCCGAAATATTAAAACTTACGGAACTTCCTGCTAAAGAAGAGGAGTTCGAATCAATCCCGGTAAAGAAATATATCTATGAACCGGATTTTAAAATCGCCATTGATGCCGACGGAGTATTTGTTATTACCGGAAAGAAAGTTGAAACACTTGCCGAAATGACAAAGTTCAATGAAGAAGAAGCATTAAGAAGGTTTCAGAATATTCTGAAAAAACTCGGTGTGGAACTTGCATTGGAAGAAAAAGGCTGTAAACCCGGCGATACCGTCCGTATTTTAGACTTCGAATTTGAATTTACAAAATAATTTTGGAGCAAAAATGTTAGTTTCTTCATTAAAAAATCATAAAAAAATTTTGAAATTTTTCCCTCAGTTGGATATAGTTTTTGATTTTTTAAGAAAGAAAGTATCTGCAAAAGTTCCCGATGGTAAAATAGTTATAAATAAAAATATTTATGCTGTTATACAGACTTGCGAACCTAAACCTAAAAAAGAACAAATTTTAGAAAAACATAAAAAGTATATTGATTTGCAATATGTAATTTCCGGCAAAGAGAAAATCGGCTGGAAATATTTTAATAAAAATTTTACGACACTAAAAAGATACAATTCAAAAAAAGATATTGCTTTTTATTCCGACAAACCGGAAACTTTTATTAACCTAAAAAAAGGTGAATTTGCAATATTTTTTCCCGAAGATACTCACGCACCTTTGTGTTGCGACAAACCTGTCAAAAAGTGTATCGTAAAAATCTCTGAATCTTTCCTTGTTAAAAAATAACTGAAGTTTTAACTATAAGTTCCGCCGGATGTGAGGTTGTATAATAAGGTTATATTACCTGCCCCGTTAGCACCGCTGACCCAAATCCAAGTATTTTCTTTAGTTTTACCGTCTTTATTATGACAAATAAACCAAGTATAATATGTGTTAGGCCTGGCGTCGACAGCAAGCACTTCCGAATGGCATGTCCAAGTTTGACCGATAAAGTTTCCATACTCATTATAATACTGTAATTGAGCATCACGAATTGTGGCAAGGAGTGTGTATCCCTCAGTTCTTTTTGATTTCCATGCATAGTCGTTATATATCGGTACAGAGACTAACGATAATATAACGACTATTGCTATGACTATTACCAACTCTACTAAGGTAAAAGCTTTTATTTTATTTTTCATTTTTATTCTCCTTAAGAAATAGTTCTTCCATATCCATCTGTTGCGGTTATATCAGGTTTACTTGATGTATCGGCAATGGACATATATATAGTTCCACCTGAATAAATACTACCTTCAAATTTACCATATACATAACACTGATATCCGTTTTTCCAATTGTTGTTAATAACAATATCTGTAAAATATTTGTTGCTTCTGGCGTCTATCGACAACTCAGGAAGATTACATGTATGTACCCAATTTCCAGGATAAAAAAATGCTCTGTATTCACTGTAATATCTATGTTGTGCTGCTCTAATGGAATTAATTAAACTATAACCCTCAGTAAGTTTAGCTTTCTTAGTATATCCCGTATAAAGCGGGACAGCTACCGACGCTAAAATTGCAACAATGGTTATAGTAATTACAAGCTCTATCAATGTAAATGCTTTTTTATTATTTATCATAACCCCTCCACCCTATACACAGGTCCTTGTGCATCCGTGATATTGTATACCAATACAATACTACCAACATTATTACTGTTTACTTTAGCATATAAATTTACTTTACCATCTAACCAATTATGATTAATCATAAATTTAGTAAAATATTTATTACCTCTTGCATCGATACCTAATATATTATCCATGCATGTAGTAACACTATAACTTTGACAATAAAATTCTTCATACTCGGCATAATATTTTCTTTCTTCATTTAATATTCTTTCCAGCAAAGCATATCCTTCAGTTCGTTTAGCCTCAAGAGCATAATTTTTGTAAATAGGACCTGCAATTCCTGATAATATACCTACAATAACGACGGCAATTACTAATTCTACTAAGGTAAAAGCTT
>JAFPUA010000279.1 GCA_017413305.1 Candidatus Ruminimicrobiellum caprinum | reverse complement strand
ATATGACTTAGCATCTGAACTCAATATATTGCTATCTAATAGAGACTGAATTTTACCTTTATCAATTTCACCAGCCACATCCATTGAAAGAATATCTCTTAACAACTGATTATTTGTCAAAGCAGATAAATCCGTTATACTATAATCTAAAATACTATGGCCGTCTTTGTCCTTCTTGTTGGTTTCTTTTGCTTGTGCAGCGTGTATACCTTTTTTATATTTTTGTATCTCAGTATCTGCTTTCTTTATACTGTCTTTATTTTTACTGATAAATTCTTCTGACTGTTCATCTATAATCATACTTACTATATTTTCATCTGCCATTATATTTTTAAAATTTGTTTCGTTTATTTCACCTTCAAATTCTTTTTTGCCTTTAACTGAGTCTATTGTCTTATCGTCAACTATCGGAAGTATTCCATACTCTGAAAAAATATTTATATCTTTTAATAGTTCATACACTTTTTCATCGAATTTCACAGACACTCTTACATTTGTCCCGTTTATCGTTGCGTTTTTAATACGTTGCACTTCTTTTAGTAATTTTTCCGCAGTCTTAAAATCTTTAATATCCGTTGCATCTACCTTCGCGCCGTCAAAAAGAATTTCATCTATCTTTTCGCCTTTACTATAACTTACTATAAAGCTGTAACCTTGATTTCTTAACTGTTTTATTTCGTTTTTGTCAATATCAATTTGTGCTTGTGCGTATTCTAATGGTATTACTGATGTTTTTGTACCTATTGATTTTTCTTTTCCTGAACAAACTTTTTCAAGTCTCCCGCTTAAAGATTTTTCTTTGGTCAAATCATTTTTCAATTCTTTACCCGGCAGATTTATAGCATATGTAATTTCATTCTTAATATCATTCAATGCATCTATATCATTTGAACTAAACACTCTTTTTATATTTTCAAAACCTTGTATTTTTGCACCTTCATCAGAAATTGCATTATTCAAAATCTGTATTAATTTTTCTTCAGAAACTGTTACACCTTTTTTAAGAGAAAAAGTTATCTCCGATCCGTTAAATTTCACTCTAATATGACTACCTGTTTCATCATAAAAACCATCATCCTTATTGTCTATAATCGTTCCGTCAAACACTCCTTTCTGTTGCGTTGCATCTACATAAACGGCATTAAAACCTTGTTCCCTTAAAGATTTAGCTTCCTCTTTATCCTTTGCCACTACCAAACTTTCTTTTTTACCATCAACTGCCGCAGTTTCTTTATTCATTCCGGTTGCAAATTTTGTAGAAAATTCCTGTATGATATTAAAAAGCCTTATTGCTGTTTTTTTAATATCTTGTACAACCTGTATCTGTTGTATATCATTTGAGACGGATGTACTTCCCATCATTGTTTGCAAATTGTTCATTACAGCAGGATCAAAATCTATAAACGGGTCGTCGGCTTCTGTCATGTCGGAAGCCATGTAATTATCTTCGCTCCTGTTTCTTTCATATGCAGAATATTTATATTCACTCTCCTCTGATTTATTATCTAAATCAAAAATTTTATCTTTATATTTTGCAGAACTATATTCATATCTATAAAAAATTCTTCCTGTGGTTCCTAATTTTCTATCTCCTTGTATACTACTATCTTGTCTTGTAAAATTATTTTCTTTAAAAATTTTATCTAGAACTGTCGCAATTTCTTTAAATTCTTCCTTATTTCTGGGATACAAAACAAAAGCTTTTCCCTTTTGATTAGAAGAATTAAACATTGACATTCCTACTTGATCATTAGCTGTCTTCCAAGAAAACTGAGAATCTGCAAGGACAGGCATTATTAATTTTGTCATTTTCTCATATTCTTCTTCACTATCTACATAAAGATGAATTTTCCATGCATAATGTTTTTTATCAACAACATGATGTTCTGCCCACCAAGTATTAGGAGCAATTTGAGCTTTTCCTCTGATATTTTTCTGATAAAAAAGTTTATGTTGTTTTTGCTCTTTAGCTATTCTCTTAAGAACTTTTGAAAACCATTTATTGAAGTTAGTTTTCTTTTTTATTGTCCCCTGTTCAAAAGCATTAAGTATTTCCGACCATATAAAATTTCGTATATTCTTGTCGCTCACAAAAGAGAAAAGATACCCATTTAATTCATTATAGAGTTTGTTTAATTTTTCTCCATATTTTTCATATAGCAATTGAGCTATATCATTAATTTGATCCTCTAAAGATTTTTCTGTCTGCAAACCGGTCGCAGTAACACCTACTTCATAGAAAAGTTGCCCGCCGATATTTCTTACTCTTTTATCTTCAGTTGTTACAGAAGAGATATACTCATTTTCTTCTGCATTTGATATACCTTTATGTACACCACTTAACCCTGCGGCGGCAGAGATACTTAGCAATTCTTTACTTGTAGTTTTTCCTTCATGGTAAACATTGTAAACAGCAAATCCATCACTGTTATACTTAATGTATATAGGTTTAGAAAGATCTGCTAAATTGCCATGGATAATTGCATTTTTTACAAATTCGAAAAGAGTTATTCTTCCCGCTTCCCTTGCAAATTTATTTCCCTGGAAAGAAGGAAAATATTTTTCCAATATTTCTGCTAAATTCATATTTAACTGTATATATAAAGATAAGATCCTCTCAGGAGATAATTTTGATATATCGTAAAATTTTGAAAAAGGATATACTGCCAGCAACTCTTGTTCTTCAAAAGCCCTTCTTACTATTTCATTATCTATATCATCGAGAAAAATTATATCAGACTTTGTCCCCAAATAATCTGTTAAATGCTGCAAAGTTCCCTTATCTCCATCAGTGTCTAACAATGTTCCGTTTATATCTTTAACTATATCGGATGTCTTCATCTGTCTAACATTATATATTTTTATACTTGTGTCATCACTTTTAATACTTAAGTGATTATCCGAAACATTTATTGTTAAATTAAGATTTTTTTCTATACTTTCTATAGAAGTATACGGCGATTTCCTCTGAGAATAATGATCTTCATTTATTGAACTTACATACAAACTGCCATCGGATGTATTAAAAACAAGCGAATATCTATCACTGTTTTTTTCTATCACAACATGAATTATTCCTCCGCTATGTTTATTGTACCAGATAGAAACTTGTGGTAAAAACAAATTTTCAACCAGTTTGGAAACAAAATTTTCGGTTGCTTGGGAAATTATGCTAAACTTTTCAACATTTTCAACGAAATCGAAAACAGCATCTATTGCCTGTCTTAATGGTTCTTCCTCGGAAATAGCATCTATAATTTTGTTAAGTTTCTTTTTATCTTGTAAAAGTTTCTGTAATCTATCAGGCCTTATGCT
>JAFPUA010000278.1 GCA_017413305.1 Candidatus Ruminimicrobiellum caprinum | reverse complement strand
GAAGAGTTCATATTCCCGCAGTGGGAAGATGCAGATGGGAACATCCAGAAAGAAGACAGAAGTGGATGGAGTGCAGAACAGTTAATAATAAAATATCAGGAATATTTAGATCAGAAGGCGAAAGAGGCGGAAGCAAATGCTTTGATAGAAGCAATCAAAAAAATGTATGGAGCAAATAATGTATCTGAGACTAAGACGGATGAAAATGGAAGTTCTTATATAGAGATAACAGTAAGCGGAATTAAATTTAGACATTATTTATTCAATGCTGATAATACTTTGAATGAGGCTTATAAGAAATATGGTATCGTTGCAAACTTGATAAACGATATTAATAAAGCGTATCCTAGCGGAGTATCTGAACTTAGAGAAGATCCTAAAGGAAGTCCATATGTAGAAATAACGACAAACGGATTTAAGTTTAGACATTATTTGTTTAATGCAGACGAAAGTTTGAATGAGTCTTACAGTATATACGAAAAAGAATCTGCATTGATGAAAAAGTTCGGAATAACTGCCAAACAGGCAGAAGAGTTTATATATCCTAAATGGCAGGATGAGAATGGGACATGGCATAAAGAAGATAGAAGTGGTTGGAGTGTGAATAAATTATTGAAAGCTTATCAGGATTATTTGGACGAAATAGAAACAAGTGAGGTAGCTAATAAATTAAGATCAGAAGTAAGAAGTCAGTTAGGTTTATCAGCTGATGTTGATGTGGATGGAATAATTTGGAACGATTATACGAAAAATATTGTTCCGAAAACATTAAAAGGGTTAAGTGATGCTCAGATAAAATCGATAGCAACTAAGGTTGTTGCACAGTATAAAGCAAGCCAAGAGCAAGAAGCAGAAAATGTAGCCGCAGATAAACTGAGAGCGGAAGTAAGAAGCCAGTTAGGTTTGTCAGCTAATGCTTATGTAGATGGAATAATCTGGAACGATTATACCGGAGATATAGTACCTAATAAATTAAGAGGTTTAAGCGATGCACAAATAAAAACAATAGCATCTAAATTGGTATCATTATACAACGAAAATAAGGATTTACAGGCAGAAAATGCTGCAGCAGATAAATTGAGAGCAGAAGTAAGAAGACAGTTAGGCTGGGCAAGTAATGCAGATGTAGATGGAATAATCTGGAACGATTATACCGGAGATATAGTACCTAATAAATTAAGAGGCTTGAGTGATGCACAAATAAAAGCAATAGCTTCTAAATTGGTGGCACAGTATAACGATAGTCTGATTCAAGATGCAGAAAATGCTGCTGCTGACATATTAAGAATAAAGGTAAGAAATATGTTAGGTTTGGCAGCTGATGCTGATGTGGATGGAATAATTTGGAACGATTATACGAAAAATATTGTTCCGGATACATTAAGAAACTTAAGTGACAGCGAACTGACAAGAATAGCAAAAGAATTGGTTGATTTATATAAGAGCAGTTTAAATGTAGACGAAGGTACAGAATTTGATATTGATGACGATGCAGAACTTGTTGTTGACAATAATGTTGATAAAGATGATCGTTCGGATATAGCAAACTTAATAGATACAGATATTGATACGGAAGAAGAAACTCAGCAGGAAGAGACAGAACAGAAAGAAGAACAAACTGATTGGCTTAGATGGGTATTAGGTGCTGCATCTATAATAGTAGGCGCTGCTTTAGTTTTTGTAATGGTAAAAGTAGGTAGCAAAGTTGCAAAAATTATAACAGGAATATTTGGTGTTTTAGCTACAACATTTGGTATTGCAACATTGTTTGGCTTAAAAGTAGGTGCTGCAGAATATGATGTTTACGGAACACTTAAAGCCGAAGATAAAAATAATAATCTAAAACTGTATGTTGATGAAAATAATAATATAACGATAATAGAAGAATTACAAGATGGTGCCTATACAACTTATGAAGCAGAACAGAAAAAGTTAACCAATGATAAAAATGAAACGGGAGATGTTTATCTTGCAAGTAGGTATGATAAAAAAGGTAAATTAGTATCTACGGAAGAATATGTTCATTATAATGGACATTTTGTTTCAAGAGCTGTGTTTATGGGTGAAGATTTATCTTTATCGACAACATTGGGTGAAGTTTCAAAGTATGTAGAAATATCAACAGACGTATGGGAATATGCTGTAGACGAAAACGGAGAAATAAGAGAAAACTATGTGGATATATTAGAGAAAGGTGCTGATGGTAAAATATCTTTGAAAAATGGCAAGACGATGGCTGATCTTGATAAACAGGCTAATGCCGATATACAGGCATCGTTAACACAGTATTCTTATTTCTTGTTTAAGAAAGATAATGCCGGTAAATTAATTTTGGATAAAGAGTTCTTAGGAACATTTGAAACATATTTAAAAAATAGCGGAAAAAATGTTGCACTGTATACAAAAGATGGAAAAGTTTCAAAAGAAGCTTTGACAGAGTTGTCGTACTTTATATATAGCGAAGATGGTAATTTGAGTTACAATCAGTCTGATATTGCATATTATAAAGAAACGATAATATACAATATGAAAGCAGAAAGTTATAAAACAGATGACCAAGCAACTTTAAATATGTTCTATACTACAGAACCTACGCTTGGACTTGTTTCCGGTAATACAAGTAAATATATAGAAGAATATTTGAACGGGAATATAGAGCTTGAAGAAATAAATAAAAAAATATCAGATGTGCAAAATCAATCTGTGTCACAGAAAGTTGTTTACAAACAGGTAACAATTAATGGTGTTGAGATTACTAATTATGTAGATGTAAAATATTCCGTTCAAAATATTATTGAAACGGATAACGGGTACTTGATTGTATATCAGAGAGATTTTATAGATAATAAAGGTGGTATAGTTACATCTGAAGAAGTTTACGAAACAATAGATACTACAACACAACAAACAAAATTTTTTAAGAGAGAATTTTCTGATAAGTTAAGAAGTGATATTAATCATGCTTTGGATTCAGTTAATGTTGATAAATTTGAAAAAGATGGAATAGATTATAGCTCTGATGTAAAAACAATATTACAGTTGGATTCTCTGGAAAGATTGATAAAATTAGAGAAAAAGATGGGTACGGCACCGGTATATGATGAAAATTTAAGTGCTAAAGAAAATGAAGAAGGAGGTAGTTTATGGTTGGATAAGGTTACTTACACCGGTGTAGATGCTAACGGTAAATCAAAGACAGTAACACTAAAAATAACATATAAAAAGACAGCAGAAAACGAATATGATGTTGAAATAGAAGGCTTGACAGCTGACGGATCTGTGGCTGGTACGATAAAAGTAGAGACTTTAAACAATAATTTTGGTTTGTATACTGTATCAAATCCTGACTTATTTAACTTGAAAGATGATAAGGGAAACTATGTATATAAGGATAAAAATGGTTTCTTCAAGATACCTTATGTTATAATTAATTCCGATAATGGCCCGATACAAGATAAAGCGAAAGAAATGAAAACAAAAGATACTATTGAAGATGATAGTGTAGTTTCTGAAGCATACTATAATGACAGGCCTATGATAAGAGTATACGGAGAGTATTCTTATGTCGTAAGAGATGTAAATAAAGAAAAAATGGATCAGATAAAAGATCCGGAATATGAGAAAAAAGAAAATGTTATAGTAAAAAATGAGTATGCATTTATTCCGAAAATAACTCTTAACGGAAAAGTATATGATTTCAGTGAACCGATTGATTTAACGAAATTGTCTGCAGAAGAAAAACAACTATTAAAGCAGTGGTTGTTAAATCACAGTTTGTCGTTAGATGAAGAAGGTAAATTGTTATCAACAGCCAATATTTCCGTAAGTGAAATTTTAGGTACAACATATGAAGAACAAGCTAAAGCTTATGATTCTGATTTCAGAAATAAGGGATATAAATTAGTTTCATTATCTTCAACAGACAGTGATGGCAACAGAGAAACATTAGTTTGTTTAGCAAATCCGTTAGGTAACGGCAAATATGAAATTTTACAGAAATTTGCAGAATCAGAGACGATAACTTTTAATAGCATTGAAAATAAAGTAGGTAGCGAAGTTAAAACAGCCTTAGTAAATGCTTATGATCTTGCGAAAAAAGATGAAAGCGGGTTTAATTTCGATTTGTCAAAATTAACATGGACCCTTGAAACAAATGCAAAGACAGGAATGAGAACATTAACTGGTTATGATAAGTATGGTCAGCCTGTTGTGAATGTAAATGTAGATACTGATACTGTTGTATTCTCAAAAAATATAGAAACTCTTGATGAAAAAACTCAAATAACAACCGTTGAAAACGAAGCTTTTGCGATGTATAATTTGAATACGATGAGATTGTCAGAAGATGAAAATACCGATACTGCTCCAATAAAAATATTCTCCACTGAGGATTATGAAGAGTTAGTAAAACTGTTCGCAACTGACGAAGGTAAAGCT
>JAFPUA010000277.1 GCA_017413305.1 Candidatus Ruminimicrobiellum caprinum | reverse complement strand
CCGAACAGCTCCATAAAATTTGGAAAACATATTCGTCGGAATTAGAAGCAATAGCTCTTGATGAGGCGTACCTTGATGTAACAAAACAAGCCGCAGATATTGAAGGTGCAAGAAAAATAGCACAAACAATTAAACAAAGAACAAAAAAAGAACTAGGATTAAATTGTTCAATCGGTGTTGCATATTCAAAAGTTGCGGCAAAAATGGCAAGTGAAGAAAATAAACCCGACGGATATTTTGAAATATCTACAGCCGAAGATTTTGTAAATCTTATTATAGATCGTGATGTAAGTGTTATTTACAGTGTTGGTAAAAAAACTGCAGAAAAGTTGTATTCCTTAGGAATAAAGACAGTACGAAATGTTCGTGAAAGGAAAGAAGAAGTTATTAATCTTTTAGGAAAGCAAGGAAAATTAATTACTGAAATTGCTTACGGAAAAGACGACAGAAAAGTTATAACATATCGTCCGCAAGATGCAAAGTCCATAAGCAGAGAGGTTACATTTCAAAAAGATGTTAAAAATTATAATTTATTAAAAGATGTTTTGTTTTTGCTTGCATTGTGTATAGAACACAGGGCAAAAAAACTCGGACTTTACGGGAACGGCATAACATTAAAAATTACATATTACAATATGAAAAGTATAACCCGCTCAAAAAGAATATCTTCAAATGCTTGTGCCGTTACAATTTATAAAGAAACGATTAAAATGTTGGATTTAATAGAAAAACACCCTGTTCGCCTTGTAGGTGCGGGAATTTATAATTTGTCCGATAAAGAAGAAAAAAATCAATTTTACATGAATGAACTTTTTGAAGAACAAGAAACAAAACATTGTACGGAACTGAAAGAAATATTTAATGCTTTACAAAAAAGATATCGTCTTGATTTTGAAAATAATGTTGATAAAATTTATCAAAACGATACACTTCATAAAACTATAGAATATATGCGAAAGCATATGAAATAAGCAGATGTTGGTAAATTTTTTAATTTGACATTAGAGTTGGTTTAAGATGTACAATTTATTAAGGAATCCATACATCAAGAATCGGGAGGAGTTTATGAAACTAAAAATAACAATAACAGTTTTATTGGTGGTAATCGTAGGAGCAATTTTTTTATTAAAAAGTAATAATAACGGAGGCGAAGTTATGGCAGCAGCGGAAACAACAACAAAAGTAAACAGCGGTAAAAAAGTTTTGGTAGTATATTTTTCTAAAGCAGGTGAACAATACAGTGTGGGAACAATAAAGAAAGGAAATACTGAAATAATTGCAGAAATGATAGCGGCAAAAACAGGCGGAGATACATTTGAAATTAAAGTTGCAAACGATAAATATCCTAAAGCATATAACGATTTAATAAACTATGCACAAACTGAAAAAAGAAATAACGAAAGACCGGAAATTGCAGGTAAAGTAAATGTTGCAGATTATGATGTAATATTTGTCGGTTATCCTAACTGGTGGGGCGATATGCCGATGCCTGTTTATACATTTTTGGAAAGTTATGATTTTTCCGGTAAAACAGTAATACCTTTCGGAACACACGAAGGCAGCGGTTTGGCAGGAAGTGAAAGCAAAATAAAATCAATAACAAAAGCTTCCGAAGTGAAAAAAGGATTAGGTGTTTACGGACACGTTGCACAAAACAGCAAATCAGAAGCCGATAAAAAAGTTTCAGATTGCTTAAAAGGATTAGGATTTTAAGACATTTTATTTAAAAAGCAGTTTTATATTCTGTTTAAATATTTTCTTTTTCTGCTTTTTTGTTAAAAGTTTAGTTTTTTCAAGTTTTTCTTTTTGCGGTTGAATATAATTTTCAAAAGCATAAGGATAATCACTGCCATACAGCAAATGATCGGCATCCGTCATATTCAATAAACCATAAAGTTGGTTGGGAACAGGAAACCCTGCTAAATCATAATAAAATTTAGAGAGAGTTTCTTTTATCTGTGGAAGTTTCCTGCCGGCTTTTAATTCCAATAAACCTTGCATTGCTTCCAATCTGTCTGCCAATGCCGGAAGTAAAGATCCTCCGTGCGGGATAACAATTTTTATATTCGTATATTTTTCCAATGTTCCGCTCAAAATCAAGTTCATAACGGCGGTGGTTGTTTCCTGCAAATATTGAACTACGGCAGGAGGATACTGTTTAAAATTTGTATTCGGAACTGCTGCTTGTGAAACGGGATGTAAAACAATAACGGCTTTTCTTTCGTTAAGTTTTTCAAACACAGGTTCAAATACTTTTTCTCCCAAATAAATTCCGCCGGCATTTGTAGGCAGTTTTATTCCAACGGCATTAAGTGTATCGTAAGCATAATCTATTTCTTTTATTGAATTTTCTACATTAGGTAACGGAAGAGTTGCTAAAAGTTTAAACCTTTCAGGATACTTTTTTACTGTTTCCGCACCTTCATTATTTATTTCTCGGACAATATTAATAGTTTCTTCTTCGTCGTTCCAATACGGGTGAGGAGTAGCTAAAGAAATATAAGCGGTTTTTATGTTAAATTTGTCCATGAATTTCAATTGTTCTTCAACAGACCATTTCGGTAAAGGTAACCCGTCCGATTCCGTACCTTTTGTTCCGTGCTTTAAAAGAGCTTGTTTATAACTTTCAGGAACATAATGTTGATGAATATCGTAAATTTCCGTTTCTTTTGCAAAAGAATAAGTTTGAAAACATAATAATGAAATTACCGCCAAAGCAAAATGTTTTATTCTCATAAGTTTCTCCCGTTTTATTTAAAATGTATATGAATTTTAACAAAAAAATTCATATTGACAAGGTGTCAGAATAATATTATAATACTATCATTGACACTGTGTCAATAATATTTGTTTGTAACGGAGGATTTAATGAACAACAAAACATTACCAAAAATTGCACTCGGTGCCTGGGCTTGGGGAAACGACGGAACTTTCGGAAACAATTTTACAAAAGACACATTAAAACCTATTTAGGTGTATCCAACCATAATCTTGAAGAGATAAAACAGGCAGCAAAGATTTTAAAAGCTCACGGTTTAAAACTTTCTGCCGTTCAAAATCATTACAGTTTGATAAATCTTTCTTCGGAAAAGTCCGGTATTTTGGAATATTGTAAACAAAATAATATTTATTTCTTTTCATATATGGTATTGGAACAAGGTGCATTATCCGGAAAATATGATACAAAAAATCTTATGCCGGAAGGTTCGGCAAGAGCTCAGACATATAATCCCGTAATGGATAAACTTGAGCTTTTAAATGAGAAATTAGCAAAACTGGCAGAAAAATATAATGTTGAAACAGCACAAATTCCTATAGCTTGGGCTATTTCCAAAGGAACACTTCCTATTATCGGTGTAACAAAAGTAAAACATGTTGAAGATGCCGTTAAAGCTGCAAATATAACACTTACACAGGAAGAAACTGAAGAGCTTGAAAAATTTGCGGAAAGTTTACAAATAAATGCAATTCGTTTTTGGGAAAAAGAAATGAAATAATAAAAGGGAAAAATTATGGAATATATAAAACTCGGAAATTCTAATTTAAATGTTTCAAGAATATGTATGGGCTGTATGGGATTCGGTGATGCTTCGAGAGGTCAGCACAGTTGGACAATAGACGAACAACATTCAAGAGAGATTATAAAAAAAGGGCTTGATTTAGGTGTTAATTTTTACGATACGGCAATAGGATATCAAAGCGGAACAAGTGAACAGTATGTAGGTAAAGCATTAAAAGATTTTACATCAAAAAGGGAAGATTTTGTTATTGCAACAAAGTTTCTTCCCAGAACAAAAGAAGAGATAGATAATAATATAAGCGGACAACAACATATTGAAAACATGATTAATACCAGTCTTAAAAATTTGAATACGGATTATGTTGATTTGTATATTTATCACATGTGGGATTGGCTTACTCCCATAGAAGATATACTTGAAGGTTTAAACAATCAGGTAAAAGCCGGAAAAGTAAGATATATCGGTATATCAAACTGTTTTGCATGGCAGTTGGCAAAAGCAAATGCAATTGCCGAAAGAGAAAATTTTGCAAAATTTGTTTCAATTCAAGGACACTACAATTTAATTTTCCGTGAAGAAGAGAGGGAAATGGTTCCTTTTTGTAAAGAAGAAAATATTGCATTAACACCTTACAGTGCACTTGCCAGCGGACGACTTTCAAGAAAGCCCGGAGAAGAAACCAAAAGGGCAGTGGAAGACAAGTACGCAAAATTCAAATATGATTCAACCGCGGAAAGTGACAATCTTATTATAAATCGTGTTGCCGAAATTGCACAAAACCGTAACTTAACAATGACGGAAATTTCTCTTGCCTGGCTTTTAACAAAAACAACTTCACCTGTTGTCGGTGCTACAAAATTGCATCATATTGAAGGAGCAGCAAAAGCTGTTGATGTTAACCTTACCGATGAAGAAATAAAATATTTGGAAGAACTTTATGTTCCGCATAATCTTGCGGGTGTTATGGCACAAAACAAACCTTCTGCTGCCAACGAAAAACATGTGTGGACAACCGGAGATCAAAAAATTGTAAAATAACAATAAGGAGATTAAAATGAAAAAAATATACGGTGCAACGATTTTGCTTTTAACAATGATATTTTTGTATCTGTTTCTTATGCCGAAGAAGAATTAACTCAAAAATACGGTGCAATAACAATAAATATATACTACAGCGGTAAAAAAGGAAATGCCAAAAAGTTTGTTAAAGAAATGGAAAAGTCCGGCACTGTGGATGCTATTCGTAAAGAAAAGGGAAATATAAGATACGAATATTTTTACCCTGCAAACAGTAAAGATACCGTTCTTTTAATAGACAGTTGGGAAAGTCAACAGGCACTTGATGTTCATCATGATTCACATATGATGGGAAAAATTGCCGAACTCAGGAACAAATACGATTTACACATGAAAGTTGAAAGATATGTTGAAGATGTAAACGGTATTCCAAAATCAGATGATAAGTTTATAAAGAAATAAAAATTGCCTGAGGAAATTTGAGGTATGGATATATAGAAAAACAGATGTATGGAAGCGACAACTGCAAAAATTTGTATAACAAATTTAAGCGAGGTTTGATATGTTAAGTTCAAAAGAGTTAATAAAAACAAGAAAAGAAGAAATTGTTGGTGCCTGCGAAAAACTTTACAAAACGATGAGTTTTAAAGATATTACAATGAAAGTTATAGCAGATTCAACAACATTTACAAGAACTTCAATTTATAACTACTTTCATACAAAAGAAGAAATTTTTCTTGCATTAACAAAAAAAGAATATGATCTTTGGAACAAAGATTTAACCGAAATAATTGAAAACAACAAAAAACTTTCTAAAGATAACATTGCAAAAGAAATAGCAAAATCTCTTGAAAAAAGAGAACAAATGTTAAAACTTGTAAGTATGAACCATTTTGATATGGAAGCAAACAGTCGTCCCGAAATACTTACAGAATTTAAAGTGTCTTTCGGCAATTCAATAAAATTAGTTTCACAAATTATAAAGAAATTTTGTCCGAAAAGCACAAATAAACAGGTACAAGAATTTGTTTATTCGTTTTTTCCGTTTGTATATGGCATATATCCCTATGCTGTAGTAAATGCAGAACAGAAAAAAGCGATGGAAAAAGCAAAAGTAGGTTATACTTATCATACCATTTACGAATTGGCATATTCTTGTATAAAAAAATTGTTATAACAAAAACATTTTGAGGCAAAAAATGGACAGAAGAAAATTTTTAAAGAATTCATTACTGGCTGCGGGGGTGCTTGCAGGAAGTGCAATTTTTAAACAATCTGTTTTTTCAAATACATCTGATACGGAGAATAAAAAAATGAAAATTTTGGTTTTAACCGGCAGTCCGAGAAAAAACGGTAACTCAAATATCTTGGCAGACAATTTTATAAAAGGTGCAACGGAAAAAGGACATAAAGTATACAGATTTGACAGTGCATTTAAGAATGTTCATCCCTGTATCGGCTGTAACAAGTGCGGAATG
>JAFPUA010000276.1 GCA_017413305.1 Candidatus Ruminimicrobiellum caprinum | reverse complement strand
TGTTCCTGCTGAACATTTTCCTGCTGATTTAAAGTTTCATTACTCATAATCTTTTGTCTCCAATCCTACTGCATAATTTAAGTCCGATAAAGCTACATGTGCATCATATACTGCCTGAACATACGACAAATTCGAATCATTCAAGTCCGATATTGCATCGTTTAATTCCAACTGGCTTATCAAACCGTTTCTATATCTCAACATTTTTGAGTTTAAATTTTCCTGTGCCTGCTCGACAACTCCTCTTGTAGATTCTATTCTCTGTTTAGCTTCCTGCAGGTTAAGCCAAGCGGCTTTTACCTGAATTCTTATTGTTTTCTTTAAATTTTCATAGCTTGCCTGAGCATTTTCATAATATAATTTTTTCTGTTTTACCTGAGATTTTGTGGAAAAACCTTCAAACAACGGCAAACTTAATTTCAACCCTGCATTTGAATTCCAATAATGATGATATCCGTCGAAAGGCAGTCCTTCCATTGTTGCTCCGTAATATCCGTAATTACCGTAAGCTGATAATGTCGGATAGAAATCTGTTTTGGCAAGTTTATAATTTGTTTCAGCCATATCAACAGCAATTCTTGATACAATCAATTCCGGACGATGCTCGTAAGCATCATTATACAACTGCTGAATATCTTTTGTGTTGGGAACGGTTAAATCTTTTTCCGTCCATGTCAAAAATATGGGATATTCCGGATCTTTATTTAATATCTGTCTTAAATACAGCGTCGATAAATCAAGATTTCTTTTTGCCTGCAAAACTTGCGGAATAATGTTATCTACACGAACCTGTTGTGTCAAAACATCCAAGTTGCTGGACAAACCTTGTTTATATCTGGCCTTAGTTTCAGCCAAATGCTGTTTGGCAATATCAAGATATGTTTCTTGCACATGAACAAGTGCCGAAGCATAAATTATGGAATAACAATACTGTGCAACCTCTTTGGCAACGGCAGTCTTCGTATCTTCCAATTGATAATCTGCACTTTTGGACTGAAGTTCTATATATTCCTTGGTTTTTGATATCTTTCCGCCGGTCCATAAAACCCAGTTGGCACTAAGCTGTGCGGAGTAAGTATTATTGGCATTTCTGGGAGTAACCATTTTATCTTGATCGTTTAATGCCTTGACTTTACGAAATACTCTATCATAACCGGCATTTAAATTAATATATGGATAATACGAAGAATTTGCCTGGTTTTTAGCCTCGTCGTAAATTTCTTTCATTTTTGTGGCAGTGTAAATCTGAAAGCTATCGGTCAATGCCATTTTAACTGCCTGCTTGATGGTAATTTTAGTACCTTTACCGCGTTCAATCTCTTCAAAAAGTTTTGCTTTTATGCTGCTTTCAAAGCTGTGTTTTGAAGTAGCCGCTTTTACTTTTGTAGAAGTACTTGTTTTATTTTGTGAAACATTTTTTGTTTTTGATGTTTTTGCAGCCCCTGCCGCAAAGGCATTTACGCTTAGCGTCAGTGCCAATAACATTACTGCTATCTTTTTCATATATTCTCCTTAATTTTTGTACTCAATTGCTTTTAATATAGCTTCGGTAATATCTTGCGGATAATTCTTATCCATCTCTTCAGCATTAAAAACTATATCGTGAATACAAGCACGAATAAGATTATAGCCCAATTCTGCATTTCTTGCAGTTATATTACCATTATCAACTTCTCTTTTCAAAATTTCTTTTAATTTTTTATCGTTATCTTTTTTCAAAGAATCTACTTTTTTTTCAAGTTTTTTATTGGAAATAATATAATCTACAAAATGCAAAAAAAATGACAAATATTTTCTGCCCTGCATTTTATAAGACTGTTCAAAAATATCAAATAAAATATCTCTAAAGGCAGCCCTGATTCAATATATTTCTGAGCATCTTTATTTTGTTTTTATATAACATACTGCATTATCGTATAACAAAGTTCATCTTTGTCTTTA
>JAFPUA010000275.1 GCA_017413305.1 Candidatus Ruminimicrobiellum caprinum | reverse complement strand
TTGATAGAAGCAGTAGATGTTACAGAAGGTGTAGGAACACAAGGTAAAGTTATTGTTAACACATCTTTTTCTGCAGAAGAAATGGCAAAAAAACTTGGTATAGCAAAAGAACAAGTTTATGTTGTAGATGCATCAAAAATTTCAAATGAAACAATAGGTCAAAACAGACCTAATACCCCGATGCTTGGAGCTTTGGTAAAAGTTATCGGAACACTTGATATTGAAGGTGTTTTGAAAGATACAAGAGCAAAACTTGAAGTTAAATTCAGAAGTAAACCTGAAGTTATAGATGGAAACATTACTTCAATACAAAGAGCGTATGACGAAGTAAAAAATTCATAATTTGTAAAAAATAGATTCAAATATATGGAGAATAAAATGAAAAACGAAGAAAAAAAAACTACAGCTGCATAACTTCCTGCAGGTGGAATAGTAGAAGCTGGAACAGCAGCTCAGTTTAAAACAGGTCCTTGGAGATCCATTAAGCCTGTATGGAGCAAAGAAAAATGTAAAGCTTGTATGATTTGCTGGATATATTGTCCTGATGCATCAATACAAGTAGCAGACGGTAAAGTTACCGGTATAGATTATGACCATTGCAAAGGTTGCGGTATTTGTTCTAAAGAATGTAAGTTCGGCGCAATAACAATGGAAGCAGAAAAGAAATAATTAAAGAAAATTTTAAAGGGGTAAATAATAATGGTAAAGCCAATATTTTCTAAAGGAAAAATAGTTGCCAAAACTGGTAACGAAATGATGGCAGAAGCTATGAGACAAATAGCTCCTGATGTTGTTGCTGCTTATCCTATAACGCCGGCAACAGAAATAGTTCAAATATTTTCACAATTTGTAGCAGACGGTAAAGTTCCTACGGAATTTGTTGCAGTAGAAAGTGAACATTCTGCAATGTCAGCAACAATTGCGGCATCTGTAGCAGGTGCAAGAGCAATGACAGGAACATCATCACAAGGTTTTGCTTTAATGTGGGAAATGCTTTATATTGCAGCAGGTTTAAGACTTCCTATCGTTATGGCAGAAGTTAACAGAGCATTATCAGCACCTATCAATATTCATGGTGATCAATCAGATACAATGGGCGCAAGAGATGCAGGTTGGATACAAATTTATTCAGAAGATCCTCAAGAAGCTTATGATAATATGATTCAATCAGTAAGAATTGCAGAAACTGCAAAATTACCTACAATGGTAACAACAGACGGTTTTATTATTTCTCATTGTATGGCTGCAGCAGAAGTATATCCTGATGAAGATGTAAAAGAATTTGTTGGAACATACAAACCTGAAAGATATTTGTTGGACTATAAGAGACCTTTTACATTAGGTTCAATCGAAATGCAAGATTATTATTTCGAACACAGGTATCAATTGGCACAAGCACAAAGAGATGCTAAAAAGATTATTCTTGATGTTGCAAAAGATTTCAAAAATAAATTCGGTAGAGAATACGGATTTTATGAAAAATATAAACTGGACGATGCAGAAGTTGCTATCGTTACAATCGGTTCTGCAGCAGGAACAACAAAAGCAGTTATTAATGAATTAAGAGAAAAAGGAATAAAAGCAGGTCTTATAAAAATAAGAATTTTCAGACCTTTCCCTGCAGATGAAATTGCAAAAGATTTAGCTAATGTTAAGGCATTAGCAGTATTAGATAGAGCAGATTCTTGCGCAGGCACATTTGCACCGGTATATTCAGATGTTGTAGCGGCTTTATATGCTAACGGCGTAACCGGTCCTAAAGCTGAAAACTATGTATATGGTTTAGGTGGAAGAGAAATTGATATGACCCACATTGCAGATGTTTTCAAACACTTGGACGAAGTTGCAAAGGGTAAAGCACAAGCATCAAAAACAGTTGAATATATTAATGTAAGAATAAAATAATTAAATTAGGAGAATATAAAAATGGCAAATTTAAAAGAATTAAGTAAAAATGCCGAAAGAGTTACAGGCGGACACAGACTCTGTGCCGGTTGTGGTGCAGGTGTTGTTGCAAGACAAACTCTTATAGCAGCTGAAAATATGCCGGTTGTTGTTGTAAGTGCTACCGGTTGTTTAGAAGTTTCAACTTCGGTATTTCCATACACATCTTGGAAAACTCCGTTTTTCCACAGTGCATTTGAAAACTCCGCAGCTACATGTTCAGGAGTAGAGGCAGCATATAAAAGTTTAGTAAGACAAGGCAAAATAGCTGATGAACCTATAAGATTTATAGCATTCGGTGGTGATGGCGGAACCTATGATATCGGTTTACAATCATTGTCAGGAGCTATGGAAAGAGGTCACAGAATGCTTTATGTTTGCTATAACAACGAAGCATACATGAACACAGGTATTCAAAGAAGTAGTGCAACACCTCAAGGTGCAAGTGCAACTACATCACCTGTAGGTAAAGTTAAACAAGGTAAAGAACAACCCAAAAAAGATTTGACCGCAATAATTGCAGCTCACAATGTTCCTTATGCAGCACAAGCTATAATCGGTGATTTTAACGATTATATGACAAAAGTTAAAAAAGCTTTGGATACGGACGGTCCTACATTTATCAATGTATTAACACCTTGCAGACTAGGTTGGGGATGCAAACCTGAAGATTCAATGGAAATGGTAAGACTTGCTGTTGATACATGTATTTGGCCAGTTTATGAAGTAGTAAACGGCAAATATAAAATGACAAAGAAACCAAGAGGCGGAAAGAAACTTCCTGTTGGTGAATTCTTCAAATATCAGTCAAGATTCAAACATTTGCTGAAACCGCAAAATGCTGAATTTTTAGCAGCTATTCAGGCTGATGTTGATGCAAAGTGGGAGAAAATCTGCAACCTTTGCGGCGAAGAAGTTATAAAATAAATAAGGCTACAATATAACAAAAAAACTGCATATTTTTGGTTACACTTTTGTGTTTTAAAATCTTATGTACCGCTTCGCTTATGTACACCGCAATTTTAAAACACTTCAGTTCACCGACAAACTATGCAGTTTTTTTATGCCCTTATATTTTGTTGGTAAAGTTAAAAATATATTTTTGAAATGCAAGAGTTTATGTGCTATTCATGCACACGACACTCTTGCATTTCTTCATTTCATCTCAAACTCTTAACTATTTACTGTTTGCTATATTTTATTGATAATGTAAAATTTTTCATTTACAAAATAATTTGTTTTAATTAAAAATCTAAAAAATTAGTTTGTAAAAATAAAAAAGCAGGAAGAGAATTTTTCTTTCTGCTTTTTACATTAATTGTAAAGTTTACAAGATCACCCACATTAGTTGATGTTACATTAGCTGTTTTGTTGATTCTTAAATCTGGATTATATACAGGTACAGTTACATTAGCAGAAATTACTGTTAAATTTTCAGCACAGTATACAGATGCAACATTTGTGAAATTACCTTCCATAGTAGTTATAGCTTTAACAGTTATATTTATTGATTTACCGCTTTCCAAGAAAGCAATAGTATGATTTAAAGTATAACCGTCAACTAGGATTAAACCTTCAGGAAGTACATCAGTAACTACAACATCAGTAGCATTGAATGGACCATTATTAGTTATAATAATGGTAAATGTGATTTCATCACCTATAGCATAATCATTATCATCTGCAACTTTAACGATGTCTAAATCGACAGGTTTAATAGCAGTTACAGTAGCAGTACTATTTTTAACGGTAGGCTCTTCAACACAATTTGCATTAGCAACATTGTCGAATGTACCATTATTTAGCACTCTAACAAGAATCCATGTTGTGAATGTTTCTTCACTAGCCATTTTATCCAAGTTCCAAACGATTGTTTGACCATTTTTATTATAATTACCTCCAGCGTCAATAAATTCAAATGAATTATCTAA
>JAFPUA010000274.1 GCA_017413305.1 Candidatus Ruminimicrobiellum caprinum | reverse complement strand
TACCTTATGCGGATACTGATAAAATGGGTGTGGTTTATCATGCAAATTATTTAAAATATTTTGAAATGGGAAGAACCGAACTCATGAGACAAATAGGATTTACCTATGATGAAATGGAAAAACAAGGTTTTTATTTCCCGGTAGTAAATGCACAATGTAATTATCTTGCTCCTGCACATTACGACGACTTTATAACTATCGAAACAACAATATTGGAACTTAAACATGTAACAGTTACTTTTGGTTATAAAATAAAAAAAGAGGATAAAATATTAGTTACCGGCTCAACAAAACATCCTTTGGTAAATTATGCATTTAAACCGACAAGAATACCTCAAAACATAAAAGAATTATTGATTCCACATGTAGAAACAGAAGATTAGAAGATTGGAGGCATGGAGGTATGGAGGTATGGAAGGATAGAAACGACAAAAAAAAAGACAACAAAAATATAGCAATGCACAATTTTACTGAACAAGATATTTATTTTATGCATCAAGCACTAAAATGTGCACAAGAAGCACAAAAAAAAGATGAAGTTCCTATAGGTGCAGTTATTGTAAAAGACAATAAAATCATTGCCAAAGGATATAACAAAAATATAACATTAAAAGATTCTACAGCACATGCGGAAATAGTTGCAATAAGAAAAGCCTGTAAAAAACTAAACAATTATAGACTTACCGATTGTTCCGTTTATATTACCATTGAACCTTGTTCCATGTGTATGGGAGCATTAATTCTTGCAAGAATAAAAAAACTTTATTTTGGTGCAAAAGATATAAAAGCAGGGGCATGCGGAAGTGCTTTAGACATTCCCAAACTTAAATTAAATCACAAAATAAATGTATACAGTGGACTTTTGGAACAAGATTGTGCTAAAATAATTAAAGAGTTCTTTAAAAACAAACGAAAAAGAGGCATAGAGGTATAGAAGGTTTAACATCCAACGAACTTGGGGGTGAGTTGGGTTCGACGGGAATGAAAGATGTAAAGAGAGCAAGTCCGAGTTGGTCGATGGCTCGGTTACTAATCGACCGAAAAAGAAACGACAAACAAATCGTTCCTAACAACATGATGTTGAAACCTATGGTTCCAGCATTCATGCCAATAGCTGCTTAAGTCAGCTACGGTTTACCTTTGACACCTGCTATTAGGATAAACCGACAAGAGCAGGTTAGTATTAATTTGCTTGTTCCGTCAAGTTAGTATGAATTTCTAACGGAGCTGGTTTATAAAACAATTCCGTCCGGTAATAGTTTTATAAACGAGATAAATCTTTCCGGACTAAACTTGTAGTGCTCTTACTGAAACTTTTTCGGACGCGGGTTCAATTCCCGCCACCTCCACCAAGAATTGGAAAATTTTTAAATTCAAAAGGCAGATGATTTTATTCATCTGCCTTTTTTTACTTTAGTATTGTTGTCTTTAATTACGCATTATCATTCTTATGCTGATGCTGCTATTGCATGAATATCTCTCAAACTCATCATAGGTGTCATTTTCTTCTCTTT
>JAFPUA010000273.1 GCA_017413305.1 Candidatus Ruminimicrobiellum caprinum | reverse complement strand
TGCTAAAGTAGGGCGTTCCGTAATAGGTTCAAATGTCGTTATAGAGGAAAATGCTACGGTATTAAGTTCAGTAGTTTGGAATAATGTTACCATTGGTTCCAAAGCCAATATTAAAGAGGCTGTTTTAGGAACATCTACTGTTTTAGGAAAGGGCGCTTCTGTTCAGGTTGGTACAATTATTGCCGACGAATGTAATATAGGTGAAAATGCTACAATTAGAGCTAACCTTAGAATTTGGCCTCATAAGACGGTAGAAAAAGGTGCAATTCTTTCTTCCAGTCTTGTCTGGGGAGCAAAGTGGAATAAAGCATTGTTTAATGCTTATGGAAGTATTTCCGGGCTGGGTAATGTGGAAATTACACCTGAATTTGCTGCCAAGATCGGTTCCGCATATGGAGCTTTTGTAGGTAGCGGTGCATATGTTGTTATTTCCAGAGATGATCACAGAACTACCAGAATGATAAAAAGAGGAATAATTTCCGGTTTGCTTTCTGCAGGAGTAAATGTAGGAGATATGCTTAATGCTCCGATACCTGTTGCCAGATACGAAATAGGTAACGATGGTGAAATTGGAGGTATCCATATAAGACAGTCTCCTTTCGATGCAAAATTAATTGATGTAAAATTTTTCGATAAATTCGGCGGAGATATTTCCATAAATCAAGAAAAATCCATAGAACAGTTATTTTTTAGAGAAGATTTTAAAAGAGCTGATATGGATCAGGTGGGTATGATTACCGTACCGCCGAGGGCGAACGAATTTTATAAAACAGGTTATCTTAATACTATTAACAAAAAACCTTCCGCAAATAAGGGTATGAAAGTTGTTATAGACTATGCGCACTCCACAGCATCTCTTGTTTTTCCTACGATACTCGGAGAACTGGGTATAGATGTGGTAGCACTCAATGCTTATATAGACGCAAAGAAAATTACAAAAACGAAAGATGAATTCGATCATTCGTTGAATCAGTTATCCGATATCGTTACAACTCTTAAAGCAGATGTCGGATTCTTGTTCGATAACGGTGCAGAAAAGGTATTCCTTGTGGATGAAAGAGGAAAAATAATCGATAACGATACGGCAATGCTTGTAATGGCATATTTGGTAATGTCTACTTACAAAACAGGAACAATAGCTGTGCCTGTTACAGTATCATCTGTTATTGATGAACTTGCAGCACAATTTAACTTTAAAATTAAAAGAACGGGAACAAGCCCGAGAAATATTATGAACGCCGCAAAGGATGAAGATGTTATATTTATTGCAGATTGCAATGGCGGCTTTATATTTCCAGAATTTCAAAATTCTTTTGATGCAATGTATGCTGTAGGTAACTTGATAAAAATGTTATCTCAAACTGAATTTGCAATTAGTATGATTAGAAGAGAAATACCGTCGTTTGAAGTGTTGCATCAGTCGGTACCATGTTCTTGGGATAAGAAAGGCCAGACGATGAGAAATGCAATTGAATATGCTAAAGGTAAGAAAACAGAACTGATAGACGGTGTAAAAATATTTGTAGATAACGGTTGGGTACTTTTGTTGCCGGATCCGGATGAAGCTTATTTCCATATTTGGGCAGAATCTAAGGATAAAACAACAGCAAGAGGCTTGATAGATATTTACGGTGATAAAATAAGAGAATGGCAAAAATAAATTTTAAAGTAAGAGGCTTAAGATGATTAAATTTGGAACATCAGGTTGGAGAGGAATTATTGCAGATGAGTTTACATTCGATAATGTAAAAATTGTTACACAGGCTATAGCAAATTACCTTATTAACGACGATAAGGAATATAAAAAAGATAAAGCTGTTATTATCGGATATGATACAAGATTTTTGTCTGATAAATATGCAAATGTTTCTGCGGAAGTTTTGGCAGGCAACAAGATAAAAGTTTTATTGTGTAAAAGAAATACGCCTACCCCAGTAATAGCCTATGATATCGTTAAAAATAAGCTTGCGGGTGGTATTAATTTTACTGCCAGTCACAATCCTCCAGAATATAACGGAATAAAATTTTCTCCGTCTTGGGGTGGACCGGCCCTTCCTGAAACTACAAAAAAGATAGAACAATATTGCGCACAGCTGACAATAAAAGATGTAAAGAGTTTATCTCTTGACCAGTCATTGAAAACCGGAATAGTAAAATATTATGATCCTCGTCCGGCATATTTAAAAAGAATAAAAGAATTGGTGAATTTTAAACTTTTAAAAAAGTCTTCTCTTAAAGTTGCTGCAGATATTTTGCATGGTACCGGCGATGATTATCTTGATACTCTTTTGGAAAGTGCCGGTGCAAGGTTGAAAGTATTAAATAAAAAAAGAGATCCTCTTTTCGACGGACATTCTCCTGAACCAAACGAAGCAAACTTAAAGGAGTTGAAGTCTATCATAAAGAAAGAATCTTATAAAATAGGAGTTTCTGTAGACGGAGATGCTGACAGGTTCGGTATTATAGACTCCGACGGTACATTTATTACACCTAATCAGGTAATTCCTATCTTGTTGTATCATTTAAATAAAACAAGAGGTTGGAAAGGTGTCGTTGTAAGAAGTGTTATGACCAGCCACATGATAGATAAACTTGCTGCAAAACTCGGTATTGAAGTTGCTGAAACACCGGTAGGCTTTAAATATATCGGTGACATTTTGACACAGAGACCTAATGAGTTTATTATCGGCGGAGAAGAGTCAGGCGGATTAACCATTAGGGGACATGTTCCTGAAAAGGATGGTATAATCGCTTGTCTGTTGATGGCGGAAGCTGTTGCATATAATAAAAAATCTTTAAGTGCAATTTTGAAAGATATAGTTAAACTTACAGGACCTGTTTATACAGCCAGAGAAAATTTCAGACTGCCGAAAGAACAGATGGAAAAGTTCAGACAGACTTTACAAAAACAAGCTCCTGAAAAGTTTGCAGGTATGAAAATACAGAAAGTTGTTACGCTTGACGGATATAAGTTTATATTAGATGCAGATACTTGGGTAGGTTTTAGACTTTCGGGAACAGAACCTATTGTTAGGTTATATGCTGAAAGTAACACAAACGATAAATTAAAGAAGCTTGTTTCTGCAGGAGAAAAATTTATAAATGGTAAAAAATAGATCTTCTTTTAATAGTATGAGAAAAAATGAAACAAAGGGGCCTGTAAACTTTTTCAGACAATTGTTTATTTCCGGTCTTTTGGTAATACTTCCCTTGTGGTTGACGGTATGGGTAATAGCCATTATTTTTAAATGGATAAGTGCTTTTTCTATGCCGATACTTTCGCCGATATTAAACATATTTACGTCTGATTCGGCATGGATATTGGTGTTGGCAAAAATTGTAAGTTTCTTTTTGACATTGATAATTATATGTTTTGTAGGATACTTTACAAACAAAGTTTTAGGAAGAACAATTTTTAGATATTTTGAAAATGTTTTTATTAAGCTTCCTTTTGCCGGCAGTATATATTTGTCGCTTAAGAAGCTTTTTTCTTTTTTCTCGTCTAAAGATACGGGAATGAACTTCCAGAAAGTTGTTTTTATTCCTTTTCCGAACAAAGATTCTTACTGTGCGGCATTTTCTACCGGAGAACAGATTATAGACGGGGAAAAATATATTACGACATTTATGCCTACAACACCTAACCCGACGACCGGATTTTTGATGTTGATAAAAGCGGAAGATGTTGTTGAAAGTAATTATACTGTTGAAGAAGCAATACAGTATATAATTTCTGCCGGAATAATTAAACCTGAAACAAAAAATTCAAGAGGATAAAATGTATAAAGCGCCCAGAGGAACTCATGATATATACGGACAAATGGCATTAGGGTTGGAAAAGCTTGATGAAATTTCTCGTAAAGTTTTTAAAAGACATAATTTTAAAGAAGTTAAAACTCCTATTTTTGAAGAAGCAGCATTATTTACGCGTTCTATAGGAGAAGCCACAGATATTGTTGAAAAAGAGATGTATCTTTTTGAAGATAGAAAAGGTAGAAAACTTGCCTTGCGTCCTGAGGGAACAGCATCTTTGGTGCGTGCATATATTGAACATCGTTTTGATATGGAAGATCCGGTAAATAAATATTTTTATTGTGGAGATATGTTTCGTTACGAGCGTCCGCAGGCCGGCCGTTACAGACAGTTTACACAAATGGGTGCAGAATATTTTAATAATCCTAATCCTACGGCTGATGCAGAAATAATTCTTTTAGCAGCGGATATTTTGTCTCAACTTAATATCAAAGAAATAACAATACATTTAAATTCTTTAGGTTGTTCAAATTGCAGACCAATATTCAGACAGAAATTGGTTGAATATTTCTCATCTATAAATGATTTATGTGAAGATTGTAAGAGAAGACTGGAAAAAAATCCTTTAAGACTACTTGACTGTAAGATAGATTCTTCTAAATTTACGAATGTTCCATCAATGAGGCAGTGCCTTTGTGACGATTGTAAAAATCATTTTGAGCAGGTACAGGCATTGCTTAAAGGAGCAGGCTGTAACTATGTTGTTGATGATAAACTTGTGAGGGGTCTTGATTATTATACCAGAACTGTTTTTGAAATTCGTTCTTCTGCCGTGGGTTCTCAAGATGCAATATGTGCCGGCGGGAGATATGATAATCTTGTTAAGGAACTTGGCGGGCAGAATATTGCCAGCGTAGGCTTTGCTTTAGGTTCTGAGAGAGTTTTGTTGGCAGCGGAAAAGACAGGCTTTTTTGATAGTATAAAGAAAGATAATGTTATTTTTATAGCTGTTGCTGATGAAGAGTTGGTTATTCCGGCTTTTACTTTTGCAAATAATTTAATAACAAACAAAGATAATATAATTGAAAAATTAAACCTTCCTAAAGATATTATTGTTGAGGGACCTTTCTTGAACAAAAGTTTAAAATCTCAGTTTAAACTTGCCGATAAAATCGGTGCTTCTAAAACAATAATTTTTGGAAAAACTGAATACGATCAGGGGAAAATATTAATTAAAGATATGTCCACACAGGAGCAAGTTTTAATAAACTTACATTAATTTTTGTTTGTGTTTTTTTAGTTGACAAAAAAACAATAAAAATTATATAATCTCTGTGTAGTTAATCATAAATCACGAAGTTTTAATCCATAAAACTAATAAACATACTTGTATTTAAAATCAAAAAAATCGTTTATATGCAAATCACAAAAATAATGAATATTGAAAAATATAAAAAATAAATAAATTTATTTGGAGGGAATTAATGCCAGAAATGGATTTAACCGTATTGTCTAAAAAAACAATATCGGAACTCACAAAAATTGCTAAAGAATTAAAAGTTGACAGCGTTGCCGGTTTAAGAAAGCAGGAGCTTATTGCCAAGATTCTTGAAGCCCAGATTAAAGAAAAAGGTGAAGCTTATGAAGAAGGTGTTTTAGAAATAAAACATGACGGGTTCGGCTTTTTAAGATCGACAGATTACAATTATTTGTCAGGTCCGGACGATATTTATATTGCTCCTCCTCAGATAAAAAAATTCGCACTTAGAAAAGGTGATACCGTCGGTGGTATCGTAAGACCTCCTCAGAACCACGAAAAATATTTTGCATTACTAAAGGTTACCAAGATTAACGGAAAAACAGATCTTGACAGTTTCAGAGAAAGACCGTTGTTCGACAACTTAACTCCGTTGTATCCTGACGAGAGATTTGTTCTTGAAACAAAAACAAATGAACTTTCCACAAGAATTATTGATATGTTTATTCCTATAGGAAAAGGTCAGAGAGTTTTATTAAATGCACCTCCGAGAACAGGTAAAACAGTTTTATTGCAGAAAATTGCAAACGCCATTACTACCAACAATCCTGAGGTAGTTTTGATGGTTCTTCTTATTGACGAAAGGCCTGAAGAAGTTACCGATATGCAGAGAACAGTTAAGGGAGAAGTTGTTTCTTCTACTTTTGACGAACCTGCAGACAGACATATTCAGGTAGCGGAAATGGTTTTGGAAAAAGCAAAAAGACTTGT
The DNA here is from genome assembly GCA_017413305.1 of Candidatus Ruminimicrobiellum caprinum. Classification (GTDB taxonomy): domain Bacteria; phylum Elusimicrobiota; class Endomicrobiia; order Endomicrobiales; family Endomicrobiaceae; genus Ruminimicrobiellum; species Ruminimicrobiellum caprinum. The sequence continues at coordinate 1,157 of JAFPUA010000273.1, read as the reverse complement.
TGAAGGCGGCAAAGATGTAGTAATCTTGCTTGACTCTATTACCAGGCTTGCTCGTGCATATAACTCTGTTATACCTTCCAGCGGAAGAGTTCTTTCCGGTGGGCTCGATTCCAATGCATTACAGAGACCGAAAAGATTCTTCGGTGCTGCAAGAAATATCGAAGAAGGCGGCAGCTTAACTATTATTGCTACGGCTTTAATTGATACAGGCAGCAGAATGGACGATGTTATATTTGAAGAGTTTAAAGGTACAGGTAACAGTGAAGTTTATCTTGATAGGAAACTTTCCGACAGGAGAATATTCCCTGCTATAGATTTATTAAGATCAGGTACAAGAAAAGAAGAAATGTTAATTAGCGAAGACGACAAAAACAAAATGTGGATAATGAGAGGTTTATTCAGTAATATGACTCCCGTTGAAGCTATGGAAGAATTAACTAAAAGAATGAAAACTTCCAAAACTAATAAAGATTTCTTCAAACAGATGGAAATTCTTGAAAAAGACAATTAATAATTTATAGTTTATAATTTATAATTGAACGGCAAAACGGCAATTTATAATTTAGAATTTATAATTTATAATTGAACGACAATAAAAAATAAAAAGAAAATGAAAGTATATCAAAGAATTAAAGGACACAGAAAAAACTAAAAAGTTTGAGATGAAGCGAAGAATTTGGCGACCACGGTGTGCAAAAGTGGAAGCGAAAGTGTACGGCACATAAGGGAGCCAAATACAAAGCTGTAATCCAAAATTTGCTGTTTTTTCGCTATAAATTTCTTAATATTTGGGGCTGTTGTAGACCAAATATTAAGGTTGATATAAGGAGCATGAAAATGTCTCGATTAAGTTGGGATGAATACTTTATGAAACTAGCTTGGCTTGTTGCCGAAAGGTCAACATGCGAACGCCATCATGTAGGGGCAGTTATTGTTAGAGATAAAAGAATTTTAACTACAGGTTATAACGGAGCAGCATCCGGCACAAAAGATTGTTTGGAACTTGGCTGCTTAAGAAATCAACTAAATATTCCGTCAGGAACAAGACACGAAATCTGCAGGGCCATTCATGCCGAGCAAAATGCCATAATTCAGGCAGGAACGCACGGTATAAATATTCAGGGCGGAACTCTATATTGCACTCACTCTCCTTGTAT
>JAFPUA010000272.1 GCA_017413305.1 Candidatus Ruminimicrobiellum caprinum | reverse complement strand
CGGGTGCTTACGAAATGGATGTCCACTTCAAAACAGCCCCTATAGAACAGAATATTCCCGTTATAATGGCAATTCTTGGTGTATGGTATAACAATTTTTTTAATGCACAAAGTTATACCGTTTTACCTTACAGTCAATACCTTCACAGATTCACCGCATTCTTACAGCAGTCCGATATGGAAAGTAACGGTAAAACAATCAATAGGGACGGTAAAAAAGTTAATTATCAAACGGGACAAGTATTGTGGGGAGAACCCGGAACAAACGGGCAACACTCATTCTATCAATTGATACATCAGGGGACAAAAATGATTCCTTGCGATTTTATAGGTATAGTTAATCCGCCGGAAAAGATAGGCGATCACCATGAAAAATTGTTATCCAATTTCTTTGCACAACCTGAAGCATTAGCTTTTGGGTTAACAAAAGAACAAGCTGTAGAAGCATTAAAAGCAAGCGGAGCTTCCGAAGAAGATATAAAAATGTTAACACCTCACAAAATTTTTGAGGGAAACAAACCGACAAACAGCATACTTCTTGATGAACTTACTCCTAAAACACTCGGCGCATTGATTGCAATGTACGAACATAAAATTTTTGTTCAGGGAATAATTTGGCAAGTTAACAGTTATGACCAGTGGGGCGTAGAACTCGGCAAAAAATTGGCAAATGTTATACTTCCTGAATTAAAACAGGAAAAAGAAAATATTCATGATTGTTCGACATCTTCTTTAATAAAACATTATAATAAGATAAAGAAATAAAAGACACTGGATTGCCACGAGCTAAAACTCTCGCAATGACGGAATTTTTGTAAAAAAATAAAAAAAGGAGAAAAAAATGGTTTTAAATTTCAAACAGATTTATTCAGATTCATGGAATGTGTTCAAGAAAAACTGGTGGGAACTTATCGTCGTAACATTAATAATGGCTGCACTTACATTTATTCCTTTAATAGGTAATTTCTTGCAACTATTTATGTACTGTCTTATATTAAATGCAATATTAAAGTCAGCAAAAGGTGAAGAAATAAAGTTTTCAGATTTTTTCCAGTTTAAAGAAATTGCCAATACCAAGATTATAACTATTCTTATAGTAATAGCATTATTGGGTTTATTTATGCAGGCTATTTCTGATGAACAAATTTTAGCAGGTATATTGACATTGGTTGTTTTAGTTATAACTGTTTTAATTTTCCCTTTATTCTGCGTAATGATTGACAAAAATTTAAGTATAAAAGAAACAATTACGGATTCTTTTAATTTAACAAAAGGCGCAAGATTTGATATCATAATTTTCTTGATTCTTAATTTTATTATTACTGTATTAGGCGTTATTTTGTTGTTCGTAGGTATTTTTGTTGCAATACCTATAGTAACAATTGCAACAGTATTTACTTATATTGCTCTTAAAAACAAAGCTCTTTAATCTGTATTTAATACTAAGTAGTGGTTGTAAATTTATAAAACATATTTCACAAAAATTTTACAAAAGTTTCTAAATAAATTTGTAACTATTTTATATAATAAAATTTACTTGATTTATTAAATTTTATGCATTATACTATGAATATGGTTTATAATTTTTACTCATCTTTGTTGAATAGAATTATTTCATTCTTGCTTGCATTTTCGTTGCTTGCGGTAACTTTTACTTTTGCCGTCGACGAAAATGTTAAGCAAGAATTTTCTGTTTTATATAGAGCAACTTCCATTTGCGAATATTATAATTCGCTAACCAATTTGTCTTATGACATAATAAATAAAGTTTTGAAATCTGCAAATGTTAATATATCTTTTGCAAACACAAAAACAAACACTACAAAAAATAAAAAGACAAATAAGAAGAATAGTCGTTTCGATTTTGTCCAGCCTAACAATGAAAACAGTATTAAAAATTTAACAGCACAAAAGTTATCTTTAACAAATATTCTGTTTGTACCAGACAATTTAAAATTTTATTCAATAGAAAACTATACTTTGGTAAATAACATTTTTATTTTATTTTTTATACTTTTAAGTTTCTGCTATTTTGCAAGAGGAAATATTGACGATAATATAAATTTTTATAATAGAATAAAAGAAAACCGTCTTGTTTAAAGATACAAGGCGGTTTTTCTTTGGGAGAAAAAAATGAAAACATTAAAATTAATTAAAAGGAAGTTAAAAGAAAATTTTTCTTTTACTAAATTTACGGCAGTATTTACAATGGTATGTCTTATTACATCTGTTGTATGTTCACAATTAGCTTATGCAACAGTATCCATGCCTAATATACCTGTAAATACATTAAGCGAAAATTCTTTTCCAAAAACATTAATTCCTTTCAATATAGGAAAAGTAACCGATGCATATTTTTCAAACAGCGACGATATTGTAATAAACATTCAAGATTTACATTCTCACGAACAGACACAAAGAAATATAAGTTCAATCTTGTCTATATTAGATTCAAAATTCAACATTGCTGATATTTATCTGGAAGGGGCATCCGGAACTGTAAATACAGCTTGGTTTGCTAACATAAAAAATGTTGAAAAAAAGCAACAAATATTAAATAACCTTTTAAAAAGCGGGAAACTTACAGGTGCGGAGTATTATGCAGCCCAATCAAAAAAAGATGTCACAATAAAAGGTTTGGAAGATAAAACTTTATATTCTAAAAACTTTGAAAGATTATATAACATTTTTGGCAAACAAACTGAAGTAAAAAACTATCTTTCAATATTAAACAATTTTTTCGACGAAAAAAGCCAAATATATTATTCAAAAGAAAACAAAAAAATAAATAAAATTGTTCAGAATTATAAAGCAGGTAAAATAAAAACAGACAAATATATTGAACTTCTTTTACATAAAGCCCAAAAGACAAACATAAATTTATCAAAATATCCGGCTATTATAAACTTTGCAAAAATTGTATCATCAAAAAAATCTTTTAACTCTGAAAATTTAGCTAATG
>JAFPUA010000033.1 GCA_017413305.1 Candidatus Ruminimicrobiellum caprinum | reverse complement strand
AACTTAGTTCTTTAAAGAAAGAAAAAGAATCTCTTCTTACATCAAAAGAGAGTGCTATAGCTAAACATACTGCCGACTTAAATACAATAAAATCTAATGATATGTATAAAACCTGCTTAACCGAAATAGAAAAAGCCAAAGCCGACAAAAGTGTCGTTGAAGATGAAATACTAAAGTTGATGGACGATATCGCTAAAGAACAAGAAAATTTAAAAGTTTACGAGCAGGAAGCAAAAGCAAAAGAAGATGCAATTAACAAAGAAATATCGGAAGCAAAAAATAAAATTGCCCAAGCAAAAGAAAATATAGAACAAATAAAGAAAGAAAGAGACGATTTCGCAAAAAATATAGATAGAAATGTTTTGTCTCAGTATGAAAGAATAAGAGAATCAAGAGACGGGCAAGGTATGGCACTTGTTATCAACGAAAGTTGTGGCGGATGCAATGTCGTTTTAAGACCGCAGTTGATAGTGCAGGCTACAAAGTGCAAAGAACTTGTTTATTGCGACAATTGTTCGAGAATTTTATATAGAAAAGCATAAAAATTGGGGTCAGATGTTCGGCGGTCGCTTTACACTTGTTGTAAGGAGGAAAGTCCGAACTTTACTCTCTCTTCGGAGAGAAAAACGGTAGCGGGCAATTCCCGCAGTCAGCAATGACAGAGGTGCGAACAGTGACGGCTTTTTTCGAAAGAAAAAAGCGTTCCTATTTAGTAGAAATATTGATTAGGAATAATTCCTGTTATAAGTTTATAAAGACAGGAAATGAAACGGCTAAATCCTTACCGGAAAGCAAGACAGCAGTTGTTGTCGCTTGACTGTATAAAGTAATTTATACAGCAGAGAAATGACCGCAAATGTTTACTCTGTAAACATTACAGAATTCGGTGTATGTTCATCTGACCCTATTGATATCATAAGTTATGAACATAGATTATCATCTTCCGGTTATGTTAGCAGAAGTTGACCGTTATTTAATTACAAAAGATAGCGGTTACTATGTTGATTGTACTTTCGGCGGAGGCGGACATAGCCTGTATTTGTTAAATAAATACAAAAATATTAAAATTATTGCATTTGATCAAGACGGACACGCGTTGCAGAGATTTGAAACTAATTCCGATATACAAAAAGTTAAAGACAGAATAGTATTTTGTAACGACAATTTCAGAAACATAGAAACGAATTTGAAAAATTTAAATATTCCTAAAGTTGCAGGTTTGTTGGCGGATTTGGGAGTGTCATCAAAACAGTTAGACGATAAATCGCGAGGATTTTCTTTTAATTCCGACAGTGTCCTTGATATGAGAATGGATAGTCGCCAACATTTAACAGCCTACGACATAGTGAACACATTTCCGAAAGAAAAGTTGGAACAGATTTTTTTTGAGTATGGGGAAGAAAGTTTTTCTCGTCAGATAGCACAAAAAATAGTCGAAACCAGAATTAAAACAAATATTAAAACATGCAATCAGTTGAAAGATATAATATGCAGCGTTAAATATTCTAAAGGAAATATCAATCCTGCAACAAAAGTTTTTCAAGCACTTCGTATATGTGTTAATGATGAACTCGGCAGCTTGAAAGATTTGCTAAACTCTTTAGAAAATATTTTAGATACAGGCGCAAGAGCCGTAATAATGTCGTATCATTCTTTGGAAGATAGAATTGTAAAACAGGCGTTTAAATCTGCACAAAGTTTAAAAATAATAAACAAAAAAGTTGTCACGGCTACGCAAGAAGAGATAAAAATAAATCCCAGAAGTCGTAGTGCTAAGATAAGAACGGCGGAAAAACAATAATGAGCAAAGGTTTTATAACAACTATAAGTTTTATATTGTTGATAATAGTTTCTTTAGCTTTTGTTATTTTCGAAAAAAACCAGTTAAAGATGGTGGAAATAACGGTAAATAATCTTGAAGCAGAATATCAAAAAATAGAAAACGAAACTAACCTGATAAGAGCTGAAATAAATTCTGTTCTTGCTCTGGAGAAACTTGTTAAAACCGCTAAAGAAAAAAATTTTTCAAAGCCATCTCAAGATAGAATAATAACCATTAAATGATTAAAAGAAAGAAAAAAACTTCCCACAGATTGTTTTTTAAATCAAATAATAAAAAAACAAGAAAGACAAAAAGTTTTTTTAAAGTCATCAATATCCTTAAAGAATTTTTTAAAAAAATATTTACCAGAAACAATTGTGTTATCATCGGCTTTTGTTTTATGTTTTTGATAATAATAGTGCGTTTATTGAGCCTGCAAATAATAAATTATTCCAATATAAACAAATACAGTAACAATATTGTTCACAAACAGGCAACAGAAAAACAAAAAAGAGGGTTAATTCTGGACAGAAACGGAAATATACTTGCAATGAGTATAAAAAAGTACAGTTTGTATCTTGATGCAAAAATGTTGCAGGATGTCGCCAAGACAGAAAAAATATTAAATGGCTTTGATGTTTTTTTTGAACCGCGTCACTATGAACAAATAAAACAAAAAAAATCATATATTCCAATAAAACAAAATATTGACGAAAGAACAGCACTTGAAATAATTGCTAAAAATATCCCAGGAGTAGGTTTGGAGAGCAGCTACACAAGATTATATCCGGAACAGAGACTGGCGGCACATGTCATAGGAAAAACCGATTCAAAAGAAAAAGGAACTTACGGTATAGAAAAATTTTGTGACAGTCAGCTGACGGGCGAAAATATCAAAAGGCAGCAATATACGGTGGGGAACAAAAAAGTTTTCTCCGACTATTTGGAAGATAAAAACTATAACGCATCAAATGATGTTCGTCTGACAATCGACAGGAAACTTCAGTTTATTGCAGAAGAAGAATTAAAAGAAGGTGTAAAAAGAACAAAATCTAAAAAAGCTATTGCAATAATACAAAACCCCAACAACGGTGATATTCTTGCTATGGTATCTTTGCCTAACTATAATCCAAACGAGCCTGTAAAGAAGTTGGAATATTTAAATAATGCTGCGATTAGTGATATAAACGAGCCCGGATCAACATTCAAACTTATAATTTTGTCGGCAGTTTTAGAAGAAGGAATATGCAAATTATCAGACAGAATAGATTGCGAAGGCGGAAAATTTAAGTATGCCGGAAGAGTAATACGCGACGATCACGGTAAAGCAAAATATTTAACGGTAAAACAAATAATGGAACAGTCTTCTAATGTGGGAACGGCAAAACTTGCGTTAAAACTCGGCGAAGATAAATTTTATGAATACATAAGATTGTTTGGATTTAATTCGCAAACAGGTATAGAGTTGACGGGCGAAGCAAAAGGAATGTTAAGACCGATAGAAAGATGGACCAAAGGAAGTTTGCCGACTTTATCTTTCGGACAGGAACTTTCTGTAACTGCCATACAAACATTAAGCGCATACTCCGCAATAGCAAACGGTGGAACATTGTTAAAACCCAGAATTATTAAATCCATAGGAGATAAAGAATATAATTCAAGAGAACCTGTCAGAAGAGTTGTTTCCGAAGAAACAGCACTTAAAGTAAGAGGAGTTTTGGAAGCTGTAGTTAAAGACGGTACAGGAAAAAGCGCAAAAATAGCAGGATATTCCGTAGGTGGCAAAACCGGAACTGCACAGAAATATGATAAAACAATAAAAAGTTATTCAAAGAAACATTATATGGCATCGTTCTGCGGTATGATACCTGCCAAAAAACCGGAACTTGTAATACTTGTAATTTTTGATGAACCCGATGAGAAAAATTACTATGCAGCATCTGTTGCCGCACCTGTTTTTGCAAAAATTGCAGAAAGGGCAGTAGAATATTTAAAGATTCCGTGCGACGAACAAGTTAAACCGATTGTCGCAAAAAATAAAAAGGAGAAAGAATATGTTTCTAAACAAGCTGCTTGAAAATATTGAAACGGAAGAAGTTTTCGGTTCCTGCGATATAGATATAAAGGGTCTTTCTTACGATTCTCGTAAAATTGAAGACGGATACATGTTTTTTGCCTTAAACGGAACGCATACCGACGGAGCAAAATTTGTAAATGATGCAATTGCAAAAGGTGCCGTATGTGTCGTATCATGTTCAAAAATAGAAAATTGTAATATAACAAATGTCGTCGTAAAAGATATTACAAAAGTTATGGCGGATATTGCAGCAAAATTTTATGGGTATCCTGACAAAAAATTGTTTATTATAGGTGTTACCGGTACTAACGGAAAAACATCTATTACATATATGCTTGAATCTATACTTAAAAAGCTGAGTATTGATATAGGGGTAATAGGAACAATTACTTACAGATACGCAAATACCGTTATATCCGCACCGAATACCACGCCACAGTCATTAGATTTGTTCAAGATGATGGCGGAGATGGTTGAATCAAAAATAAAATATTTAATAATGGAAGTATCTTCTCATTCGCTTGTTTTAGGGAGAATATTGAATATTGAGTTTGATGTTGCCGTCTTTACAAACCTTACACAAGATCATCTTGATTTCCACAAAAACATGGAAAATTATTTTTCTGCAAAGAAAATTTTGTTTACGGGGCTGTCAAATAATTTAAAAAATAATAAAAAGTTTGCTATAATTAATACCGATGATTTTTACGGAAGAAAGTTGTTTGAAGATAAAGATATACAATCTGAAAAAATTTCCTATTCGATAAAAGAGAAAGTAGGGAAAATTTATGCCTGTGCGGAAGAAATAGTTCTTAACAGCAAGGAAAGTTCTTTTAATCTTATTTCTTCGTTTGGCAACAAAAAGTTGAGTGTCTCTCAGATAGGCTTGCACAATATATACAATTTGCTTGCGGTATTCTGTATATGTTCTGCAATAGGTATAGGTTTTGATGCCATAACAGAAAACTTTAAATATATTACAGGTGCGCCCGGCAGGCTGGACAGAATTGATACCGGAAAAGATTTTTCTGTTGTTGTAGATTATGCTCATACCGACGACGCTTTAAAGAATGTTATATCGGCTCTCAAAAATTTAAATCCGTCAAGAATTATTACCGTGTTTGGATGTGGCGGCAACAGAGATAAAACAAAAAGACCAAAAATGGCAAAAGCAGCTTGTTCTTTAAGCGATTATGTTTTTATTACATCGGATAACCCAAGAGAAGAAAACCCTGTTGATATAATAAAAGATGTGGAACAAGGTGCAATAGAAACAAAAAGGAATAATTATAAAATTGTTGTCGACAGGAAAGATGCAATATGTGATGCAATTAAATTTGCCAAGAAAGGAGATGTCGTCCTAATTGCAGGCAAAGGACACGAAAATTATCAGATTGTAGGAACAAAAAAGTTCCACTTTGACGATAAAGAAACAGCTTTAGAAATTTTAAACAATATGTAAGGTATATAAATGGAAAATTTTTATTTAATGGATTTAATAAGTGCAATCAACGGTACTTTTATTTTGGGTGACCCTCATCTTCCTATTACCGGAATAGGCATAGATACCAGAACAATAAAAAAAGGACAGTTATTTTTTGCTCTTAAAGGTAAAAAAGACGGGCATGAATATATAAAAGAAGCTGTCGAAAAAGGCGTTTCTGCTATTGTGTATTCCAGAGATGATATTGATTTTAATTCGTTTTATCCAAATCTACCATCACTGGTTAAAGTAGACGACACTTCTGTTGCTTTAGAAAATTTAGCAGCTTTTTATAGAAGAAAATTCAACAATTTAAAAGTTGTTGATGTTACTGGTTCCAACGGAAAAACTACCTCTAAAGAAATGTTGGCATCTATTATGCGACAAAGAGGACAAACATTAACCAACGAAGGCAACTTTAATAACAGAATAGGTGTGCCGCTTACACTATTTAACCTTACAAGCGATATTGAATATGCAGCTTTGGAAATAGGCACATCGGAGTTCGGAGAAATAAAAACTTTAACGGATATGACAAAACCGTTCGGCGGAATAATAACAAATATAGGTTCTTCTCATTTGGAATTTTTTAAAACACCGCAAAATGTTCTTAAAGAAAAAACTTCTCTTATCGACGGTCTGGATGACAGCGGTTTTATTGTAGTTAATAATGACAATACATATCTTAAGAATTACATTCCGCATATTACAAAAAAAGTTATAACTTTTGGGCTTTATAGCGGGGCTGATGTCTATGCCAAAAATATAAGATTGTGGCTCGATAAGCCTATGTTTGATTTATATATAGATTCACAGTTTGAAACGATAGAACTTCCCATAAAAGGAAAATTTAATATTTTCAACGCACTTGCGGCATCTGCTGCGGCGTACGGTATGGGCTTTTCAATAAGCGAAATAAAAAAAGGTTTAAAACATTTTTCCCCGCCCAAGATGAGAATGCAGACGCATGTACTGAAAAACGGTGCGACGATAATAAACGATGCATACAATGCAAATCCGTCATCGATGAAAGAAGCTATTACCAGCCTTGCACAATCTTACCCTAACAAGGAAGTAACTCTTGTTTTAGGCGATATGCTGGAACTCGGAGACAATGCAGCACAATTTCATGCCGAAATAGGAAAGTTTATTAATTCTCAGCCGAATATAAAAAATGTGTATCTTTTCGGAAGTCTTGTAAGCAATATAAAAAATGAACTTACAAAAAAAAGGTCCAGGTATTTTATGACCAAAATAATAATTTGTGAAGAACTTATGAAAGAAATGGACGAAAATACCGTTGTTTTTATTAAAGGGTCCAGACGCATGCATCTTGATGCAGTTTATGATGAGCTTATTGCTATGGACAGAATAAAAAAGGATTAAAAAATGGTCTATCATTTATTTTATTCGTTGTTAGGTATTAACATTTTTCAGTATATTACATTTAGAGCAGGCGGCGCAATACTTACAAGTCTGGTAATAAGTTTATTAATTGCTCCGCATATAATAAAAACTTTAAAGAAGTATAAAATCTCGCAGACTATCAGAAATGACGGACCGAAAACTCACCAACTGAAAGCCGGAACCACCACAATGGGTGGAATAATAATCATAATTGCACTGCTTTTATCGACAGTTATATGGGCAAGGTTAGACAGTCCTTTTATTTTATGGCTGATTGCCGCCACGATGTTTTTTGGTTTGATAGGTTTTTTCGATGATTATCTTAAACTTATTAAACGCAACCCTAAAGGTTTATCGGCAAAGAAAAAATTAATCCTTCAATCTTTGTTTGCTGTTTTTATAATAGCATATTTATATTTTTGTCCGACCAATGCACAGTATGCTACATCATTAAACATTCCTTATTTTAAGACAAACTTTATTGAAATGTCATTCATGTATTTTATACTGATATTTTTTGTTATTGTCGGCAGTTCGAACGCAGTTAATTTAACCGACGGTCTTGACGGTTTGGCAATAGGTAATATAATAATAGCCGCTGTAACTTTAGCGGTATTTTCTTACCTTATAGGAAATGCCAATACAAGTGCATACTTGAAAGTAGCACATGTCGCAGGCGCAGGTGAAATTTCAGTATTTTTAATGGCATTGTTCGGGGCAGGGTTAGGCTTTTTATGGTACAACACTTATCCTGCGGAAATTTTTATGGGCGATACGGGCAGTTTATGTTTGGGAGGTCTTCTCGGAATAACTGCCGTTTTTATAAAACAGGAACTTATTCTTTTTATTCTGGGAGGAATATTTGTAGCAGAAGCTCTGTCTGTTATGATTCAAGTTTCCGTCTATAGAAGAACAGGGAAAAGGTTTTTCAGAATGGCACCGTTACATCATCATTTTGAGCTTGGCGGTTTGACGGAAACAAAAGTAACAGTAAGGTTTTGGATAGTCGGAATAATACTTGCAATTATAGCGATAGCTTCTCTCAAATTAAGATAAAATGTTAAAAAACAAAAATATAAAAATATCCGTTTTAGGGTTAGGTAAATCCGGTATTGCGTGTGCAAACTTGGCTGCATCAAAAGGTTTTTCGGTGTTTGCATCAGATAACGGAAAAAAAAGAACTCATCTGCAAATGAAGCTTAACAAAAAGGTTTCCGTAGAGTTTGGCGGGCACACAACAAAAGTTCTTGACGGTGATATTATAATAAAAAGTCCCGGACTTCCAAGAGAGTTGGATATTTTAAAACAAGCCGCAAAGCGGGCAATACCTGTGTTCAGCGAGCTGGACTTTGCATTAAACTTTGCTAAACCCAAAAAAGTAATAGCAGTTACCGGAACCAACGGTAAAACCACCACAACAACATTAATATACGAAATTATAAAAAAAGCTTACAAAAATACTTTTGTCGCAGGCAATATCGGTTTTGCTATTTCCGATGTGGTAAAAAAACTCAACTCAAAATCTATTCTTGTTTTAGAACTTTCTTCTTATCAGTTGGAAGATTCTCCTCAGTTTCGTCCTGATATAAGCGTAAGTATGAATATTACCCCTGACCATTTAAAACATCATCATACTATGGCAAACTATGTAAAAGCAAAGGCAAATATTTTTGTTAATCAAAAAAATAAAGATTATGCGATCTATAATTATAATGACAAATATCTGAAAAAAAATATTGCTAAAACCAACGCTAAAATTTTTGAATTTAATAACGATAAAACAAGAAACGGTATATTTTATAAAGACGGCACAATTTATATTAAAAAGACGGGTAAAACAGTTGCCGAACTAAGCCCGAAAATAAATATTGTCGGCAAACATAATATCGATAATATTCTTGCGGCAACGGCAGCAGCATACTTAAGCGGTGTAAAAACAAAAACTATAGAAAAAGTGATTTCTGCTTTTAAGGGTGTAGAACATAGAATAGAATATGTTAAAGAAGTTAAAGGCGTAAAATATTACAACGATTCAAAAGCAACCAATGTTGATTCTACTAAAGTTGCTCTTGAATCTTTTGACAAAAACATTCAATTAATTCTTGGCGGACAGGATAAAGGTTCTCCTTATAAGCCTATCTTTAATTTGATAAAGAAAAAAGTAAAAAATATTTTTCTGATAGGAGAAGCCGCAAACATAATAAAAAAAGAATTGAAAAATTCCGCACCTATGATAGAATGTAAAACTCTGTCAAATGCCGTCAAGAAGATATGTTCCGTGGCAGAACAAGGCGATATTGTTTTGTTTTCGCCGGCATGCGCATCGTTTGATCAGTTTAACGATTTTGAACACAGAGGCAGAGAATTTAAGAAACAAGTAGAAATTATCAGTTAGCAATTTATGAGTCCTTCGGACAAAATAACTAACTTTTGCCGTTTTTTCGAAAACAATAATCTATAAACTGAAAATTGCAGGGCAATTTTTAACAATGTTTAAACATTTTTTTAATGATACCAAAACTTCATCAAAAAATAAAAATTATGACAGTTACTGGCTGATAGCTATATTTATAATACTTCTTCTTATAGGGTTTATGATAATATTGTCTTGCGCTCCGGATTACAAATATTTGTTTTCTGCCGTTAACAAAGATCCTTCTTATTTCAGGTTTGCTAAACACATTTTGCATCATTTGTTTTTTATTTTTATAGGAATATCGTCTTTCCTTCTAACAGGTGTAGCAATAAATTATAAAAAATATCAGAAAGTTTTTAATATACATACTCCTGCAGTTTTATATGTTGTTTCTACAATACTTTTAGCGATGCCATTTATGTTTGTTGCACATAAAGGTGCTCATAGATGGATAGATTTAAAAGTATTTTCTTTTCAACCGTCGGAGCTTGCCAAAATAGCATTAATAATAGTTTTGGCAGACTTCTTGTCCAGAAAACAAAAATATGTAAACGATATAAAATATCAGATAGTTCCTGCAACATATTTTGGTATATTTGCTTTAATAATATTTTTCCAGAAAGATTTCGGAACATTTTTTCTTTTGGCATCTACATATATATTGATGTTTTTTATTGCGGGCATTGATTTTAAAAAGATTCTTATGGCTATGGCAGGTTTGTCGGTGGTATGTTTGTCTCTCATTTTACCGTTTTCATACAGAGTAAAAAGAATTGTGGATTATGTAAATTCTGTTTTTGATATGTCGGCAGCATCGTATAATGTTAAGCTTTCTCTTGTAGCTTTTGGTTCGGGCGGATTGTTCGGGAAAGGTCCCGGAAACAGTGAAATGAAGTTGGAACATCTTCCTGAAAGGCATACCGACTTTATTTTTCCTATAATAGGCGAAGAATACGGCTTTATAGGTACTTTAATTGTAATTTTTTTGTTTATTATGTTAATGAAGACAGGTTTGTCTATAAGTAAAACTTGTTCCGACGATTTTGGAAAATATTTGGCATTTGGTATAACAGTTACTATGACTATGCAGGTTTTGATAAATATGGCTATGACTACAAACCTTATACCTACGAAAGGTTTACCTCTTCCGTTTATTTCTTACGGAGGCTCGTCAATGCTTATAAGTTGTTTAATGTTGGGAATACTTTTTAATATTTCAAGGAGCCAATACATAAAAAATGAAAAATAATATTCTTATTGCCGTCAGCGGAACCGGCGGACATGTGTATCCCGGCTTTGCGCTTGGCGAAGAATTGAAAAAACATAACTACAATCCTGTCTATATTGTTAACAACAACAAAAACGGAATATCTTTAAAGATAGTTCAAAATTCCGGCTATGATTATGAAATATTGGATTTTAAAGCTCCCTCGAGAAAATTTGGTAAAGAGATGCTTTTGTTTCCTTTCAAATTTGTTAAAGCCTTGTTTGATACAAGAAAAATTTTGAAACGAGTTTCTCCGTCGGTTGTTGTTGGCATGGGCGCATATTTGTCGTTCCCCGTTCTTGTTACGGCCAAAATAAGCGGAATACCAACACTTATTCACGAACAGAATTCTATTCCCGGATTGGCAAACAGAGTTCTTTCCAAATTTGTTACAAAAATTGCCGTTAGTTTTAAAGATTCCGTAAAATATTTCAGTAAAAATAAAACAATTTTTACATCTAATCCTATCAGAAAAGATATTTTTAATATATCAAGAAAAGTTGCTGCCGAGAAGTTGGGGCTTAATGCAGATATTTTTACGGTTTTTGTTTTTGGCGGCAGTTTAGGTGCTGTAAAATTGAACAAGATAGTATTTGACTCTGCACAAAAATTGTTTGAAAAGTATGGAGATAAAATTCAGTTTATACATATTACCGGCAACAATGATTTCGAACAGATAAAACAAAAATATTTACAATTAAATACAAAAAAATTTATAACAAATTATATGAACGATATCGGCAATGCTTATGCCGCAAGTGATTTAGTGATTTGTCGTGCAGGAGCAGGCGCCGTAAAAGAAACGGAGTTTTACAATTTGCCCGCAATATTCGTGCCGTTCCCGTATGCCACCGACAACCACCAGTATTTTAATGCGAAATCTATAGAAGAAGAAAATTTTAGAGTTGTTATAGATGAGAAAGATTTAAACAGTGAAGAAATAACAAACTTTGTCTCGAAACATTTCACTGAAAAAATTGATACCGAAAGGAAAGTTTGTCTTACATCTTTTCCTCAAGAAGTTTTAGCACGAGAGGTTTTAAAGTTGATAAATGAAAAAATATAATATATTGGTTTCTAACGACGACGGAATAAAAGGTCCCGGCTTAAAGTCTTTAATTACGGAACTTTCGAAATTTGCAAATGTTTTTGTAGTTGTTCCAAAACATGAGATGTCCGGAACAAGTCAATCTATCCATTTAAAAAAATATCTTAAACTTGAAAAGATCGGTAAAGATTTTTTTGCACTTGCCGGCGGAACTCCAACCGACTGTGTAAAATATGCGCTGTATTCTTTTTTCAAAGATAAAATAGATTTAGTTATTTCCGGCATAAACACTTGTGCAAACTTAGCACAGGATGTTGTTTATTCAGGAACTGTTGCTGCCGCACGAGAAGGAGCATATTTGGGGATTCCATCAATGGCAGTTTCTGCTTTTAACGAAGAAAACCCCTGTTATGAAAAAGTTGCCCGTGCAGCTGCAAAAATAGCAAAACAGGTTTTAAAAACAGAAAAAAAAGGTCGTCCGGCACTTTGCTTAAATGTCAATATTCCTGCGAAATATAAAGGAATAAAAGTGGTTCCCTTAGGTATCAGACAATACGACGAAACTATCGTTGCCAAAAAAACAAAAAAAGGCACATACTATAAATTAGCGGGCAGATTTATTTCCGGAAAGAAGAACAAAAATTCCGATATTTTGGCGGTTGAAGAAGGTTATATTTCCGTTACCCCCCTCAATCTTGATCAAACAAACTACACAAAGTTACGCAGCATTTTGTAAATAGTAATGCGTAACAAAAAACAAACTCAAAATATTCAGTATAATTGTGATTTTCTATTAATTGTTATTAGTGGTATCGTAGTAAATAAACGATGAAGGACCGGTCAGAGAACCGGTTAAAGTTAAAGGCTCTGTATGAACAGCTACTGCGGAGAAATTGTATAAATCCGCATTAACATAATAAGCCGTGAAATAGCTGTTATTTCTTGCGTCGATATTCATAAACCTGTCAAAATTTGTTGTAGGGCTTGTGTAAAATGTGGAATGTTCTACATGATAAACTTTTTCAAAAGTTCCTATCTGATTGAGAAGAGTCTTTGCTTCTGTTTGTTTGGCTTTTTTGATATAGCCGCTGAATATAGGAACAGCTACAATGGTAAGTATTCCTATGATGACTATAACTATTATAAGTTCTACGAGTGTAAAGCCTTTATGCTCTCTTATCATATTACATATATTATACCTAAAAACAGTATGAATTGTCAATAACAAAAAATGTAACAAGTTATTTTTTTGTTGAAATTTGTAGCAAAAATTTTATATAATCTACGGCAACTTAATTTTGTATAAACTTTGGAGAGATGGCCGAGTGGTTGAAGGCGCAGTCCTGGAAAGACTGTTTATCGGAAACGGTAACAAGGGTTCGAATCCCTTTCTCTCCGTTTTACAATGATAATATATTTTGGAGGGAATATGAAAAAAGTAGTTATGGCGTGCAGTGCAATATTGCTGATTGCAGGACAAGCTTTTGCTGCTATCGACGGAAGATTTGCAGCGGTAGCAACAGGCGGAACGAGTCTTTTTACTCAAGAAATAGCAGAAGCTGTTTTTAATAATTCAGGAAATTATACTTTTTTTCAGAAACAGGGAACTGAAAGTGAGTCTTCCTCAAATGCAAAAGTAAGCAAATATCCTGCAGGCGATGTAGAAGACAGAACAGGCGCAACGATGTGGATTAAAGGTCTTTACGGGAAAGAGAAAGTTGATTTCGGTTATAAAAACTTTGATACGGACTATTACGGTGTGCTTTTAGGTATAGATACCGACAGAAAATATACAGATAATTTTGATGCAACATACGGATTGTTTGCAGCTTATACGGAAGGAACACTTGATAAATCCGAAAAAGCCAGACTTAACGGCGGATATATCGGTGCAAGAGCAAACTGGTACATAAACAAATTGTTTTTCGGTGCAGTAGCAGATTTCGGTTTAAGAAAAACTAAAGTTGAAGCTAACGGCAGTGAAGAAGATTTTGATTCTCAAAGTATAGGTATAGCATTAAAAGCAGGATATAATTTTGAATTAAGCAACAAAAGTTTTACAATTCAGCCGAACATTGTTTTTAATTCTGATTTTGATATATCGGAAGGGTTTAATATTGACGGAACAAAAGTTGAATCCGACGACTATTTTAATTGTTCCGTAGCTCCCGGAGTAAAAGCTGCAAAAAATTTGGGTCGTTGTTGGATCCTTTCCGGAGAAGCAAAGTATGTTATAGTTTCTTCAAACGGGAAAGTAAAAATAGATGACGCAAATAATTATGATAACTACTATTCGAACTTTTCTCTTTTGGGTTTGGGAGTAGAAAAGATATGGGGATATACCGTATTACATTGTAAAGTAAACAAAACTTTTTCTGGAAGAGACGGTTGGATGCTTAATGCAGGATTGGAATTCAAATTTTAAAATTAATTTAAGGAGTTAAAATATTATGAAATATTTAAGTTTACTTTTGATGTTGTTTGTTGCATTATTTATATCAGCTTGCGGAACAAAATATGCGCGTCCTGATAGATGTGTGTGCGCCGATGTTTCTGCGGCAGCTCAAGAAGAAACTGAACAAGATTCGGCAGAGGAAGCTCCTCAGCTTTCCGATGAACTTGCAGCAGCTCTCAGCAATGAAGCTCCTGTTCCGCCGGAACCGTTAGAAGGTATCAAACCTGATAACAGTGAAGAAATGTCTAACGAAATGGCGATAGCTTTAAGTGATTCTGCAAAAATAACAAATGCGCTTGAAAATGCAGAAGTAAATGAAAACAATGAAATAAAAATAGATTTTGAAAAAATTGCAAAGAAAGGCTTGTTCGATTTTAATTCGGATGTTATATCTAAGGACAGCTACGAAGGATTGGACGCAGTTGCAGAATTTTTAAAAACACATTCCGATGTTACTTTAAAAGTTGAAGGTCATACCGATAGCATAGGAAAAGCTTCTTACAATCAGGAATTATCTGAAAGAAGAGCAAAGTCCGTTAAGAAATATCTTGTAAACAAAGGTGTCAGCCAAGACAGGATTACAACAGAAGGTGCAGGTGCATCTAAGCCTATAGCAGACAATTCTACCGCGGAAGGTCGCGCGCAGAACAGAAGAACCGAGATGATTTTTAAAATGAAATAAAAAAGGGTTGCCAAAAAATAAAATTTTTGGTATAATTAAATTGAAAGACCAAAGAAGGCAACCAACTCTACTAAGGTAAAACCTTTCTTTACTTTCATTATCTTTTCATTAGGCTAGGAGATGCTATGACTCCTAGCCACCTTTCTTTATATGCAATAAAAATCAAATTTTACTTTAAATTTTTTCAATATTTTTGTAAAATAATGGTGTTTATAAATTCAAAAGATAAGTCACAATAAGGAGACAAAAATGGCAAAAAAAGAATCGGTATAATAACAGCAGGCGGCGATGCTCCCGGAATGAATGCTGCCGTCAGAGCAGTAGTAAGAACGGGGATTTTTTTTGGATTTGAAATGGTTGGCTTTAAGAGAGCTTTCGGCGGTCTTTTGGACGGAGACTATATAAATATGGATGCCAGATCCGTCAGCGGAATTATTAATCAGGGCGGAACTATTTTAAGAACAGGCAGATGTCCCGAACTTAAAACAGAAGTCGGCATGAACAAAGCTATAAAAATTTTAAAAGATTTAAAAATTGACGGACTTGTTGTTATAGGCGGAGATGGTTCTCTTGCTGCAGGAACTTCTATCAGCAAACACGGTATAAAAGTTGTAAACCTTCCTGCAACGATAGACAACGATGTTGTAGGTACGGAAGAGACTATTGGCTATGATACTGCACTTAATACCGCAGTTGAAGCAATAGATAAAATCAGAGACACGGCACAAAGTCATGACAGAATATTTGTTGTAGAGATAATGGGCAGACATCATGGATTTTTAACTTTGGCTGTAGGAATGGCTGCAGGAGCTGAAGTGATAATAGTTCCGGAAGTTAAACCCGATATTGACGAACTTTGTGACAAATTCAGATATGCAAGCTCAACAGGTAAGAAATCTTTGATAGTTGCTTATGCCGAAGGTTGCGGAAATTCGTTTGAGTTCGGTAAACAGATAGCGGACAAAACAGGTCTTGATGTAAGAGTAAGCAATTTAGGTTATATTCAAAGAGGCGGAACTCCTACCGCAAGAGAAAGAATTTTAGCTTCAGTCTTTGGTGCACAGGCTATACAATTGTTAAAGGAAGACCAAACTAATGTTCTTGTTGGAATAGAAAAAGGCAGAATAAAACTTACTCCGTTTGAAAAAATACCAAAAATGAAAAAAGAGTTTAATATTGAAGATTATAAGCTTTTACAGAAACTTTCTATATAGTAAACTTCAAACAAAACAGTTTTTAAGGGAAAATAAATGTTGAAATTTAATTTTGAACAGCGACTGAAAAATACGGTAAATAGTTTTGCAAAAACAAAAGGTCTTGAAGAAGAAATTTCTTTTATGGCGGAAATTCCTCCTAAAAATATAAATGCAGACCTCGCGCTTAATGCTGCAATGGTTATGGCAAAAAAAATCAAAACTAACCCGAGAAATGTTGCTGTCGAACTTATTGAAATAATTAAAAAAGAATTTTCTGATATTGTACAGTCTGCAGAAATTGCTGGTGCAGGTTTTATCAATATCCATTTTACCGAAGATTATTTGAATAAAGAACTTAACAAAATTCTTGATAAAAAAGAAAATTATGCCAAACAGGAAAATATCAATAAAGATAAAATTATGGTTGAGTTTGTTTCAGCCAATCCTACAGGGCCTTTACATATCGGGCACGGAAGAGGAGCTGCCATCGGCGATAGCTTGGCAAGAATACTAAAACATTTGGGATACAATGTAGTAAAAGAGTATTATCTTAACGATGTCGGTAACCAAATGAATGTTTTAGGCGAATCGACAAAAACAAGATACAGACAGTTAAAAGGCGAAGATATTCCTTTTCTTGACGACGGGTATAAAGGTGAATATATAAAAGATATTGCACAAGCGCTTATAAACGAAGGCAAAAATTTTGACGATATAGACTTTAAGAAAGAATCGCATACAAGAATTTTAGAGACGATAAAAAAAGATTTGGAACAATTCAAAGTGAGTTTTGACAGTTGGTTTTCCGAATCTAAAATTGCCGCAGAAAAAGATGATGCAGGTAAAACACAAGTTGACAAAGTGTGCGAATTTCTGAAAGAGAAAGATTTCGCCTTTGAACAGGAAGGCGCTTTATGGCTGAAATCTACTCTTTACGGGGATGACAAAGACAGAGTTTTAAGAAGAACCGACGGCAGATACACTTACCTTGCTTCTGATGTAGCATATCATAAAAACAAATATGAAAGAGAATTTGCTCAAGTTATCAATTTGTGGGGTGCAGATCATCACGGATATGTTCCCAGAATTATGGCAGCTATACAGATGTTGGGTCAGAAAAAAGAAGCGTTGAAAGTTATTTTATATCAGCTTGTTTCTCTTATGCGTAACGGACAGCCGGTTGCAATGTCCACAAGAAGCGGAGAGTTTATAACTTTAAAAGAAGTTATTGATGAAGTGGGAAGTGATGCTTGCAGGTTCTCGTTTCTTTTAAGAGCACCAGATTCTCCTCTGGAATTCGATTTGGAATTGGCAAAAAAACAAACTACGGAAAACCCTGTGTTTTATGTTCAGTATGTCAATGCAAGGTGTCAGTCTATTTTGAGAGAATATAAAGATGATACATCTTCGGCTGATTTAAAGTTACTTTCTAGCAAAGAAGAAAGAGATTTAATAAAAAAATTGATATCTTTTGAAGATATTTTGCTTATTTGCGATAAGACAAAAAGTCCGCATCATTTGACGACATATTTAATGGAAACCGCAGATATTTATCACAGATTTTATGAAAAATGCAGAGTTTTGGGCGTGGACAAAGAGTTAGAAAAAGCAAGAATACAGTTATTGAAAGCAGTATCAATAATTATAACTGTAGGGTTGTCTTTGCTGGGCGTTTCTGCCCCGGAAAAAATGTAGAAAGGAAAACGACATGAAATTGAGAGAAAAATTAAGCAAAAAGAACAAAATATACAAAGGCAGAGCGATAGATTTCTGTGTTGACGAAATAATTCTTCCCGACGGGAAAAAGGCCGGCAGAGAATATATCGATCATCCCGGTGCAGTTGCGATAGTTCCGTTTGTCGACAAAAATAACATCGTACTGGTTCGCCAATACAGGTATCCCGTAGATAAAATAACTTACGAAATACCTGCAGGCAAATTAGATAAAAGCAAAAAAGAATCTCTTGTTTCTTGTGCGAAAAGAGAATTAAAAGAGGAAACAGGCTATACGGCAAAGAAAATTACCAAAATACTTTCATTTTTTCCATCATCAACTTTTTCAAATGAAGAACTCTATATTTATCTTGCGGAAGGATTAACCGCAGGAGAAACTCATCCTGATGAAGATGAGTTTGTAGAAAAAATTATAGTTCCGTTTAAAAAAGCGATAGATATGATAAAAACAGGGAAAATAAAAGATGCAAAGACGGTAATTT
>JAFPUA010000032.1 GCA_017413305.1 Candidatus Ruminimicrobiellum caprinum | reverse complement strand
ACTCGGTAAAAAAATAATCGCAGATACAAAAAATGAAGTAAATAAAATTTCCGAAAATAAGAAGAAAAGTAACGATGTAAATGTTTTTTGGGAAGTAGGCGCAAACCCTATTTTTACCGTTGGTAAAAAGAGTTATGTGAACGACTTTAATAAATTTGTAGGCGGGAAAAATATTTTCGAATATATAGATATGAGATATCCGAATATAAATATTGAATCTGTCTTAGAAAAAAATCCAGATATTATTATTTTGGTAGATATGGGTGATGTCGGCAAAGAAGAAGTAAAAAGATGGAAAAAATACAAGAGTTTAAATGCAGTAAAAAATAATAAAATTTTCATGCTTGATGCAAAAGAGATTTTTACTCCGACACCTAAAACTTTTTTAGATGGATTGAAAAAAATTCAAAAAATTTTTTATGAATAATTTTTTTAAATTTTTATTACTCTTAATATTATTGATTATAACATTTGTTATTGCCATGGTGTCAGGTATTAGCGATATTTCTGTTGTTGAAATGTTGAAATCTTTATTTTCAAGTTCCGATGGTAATACTTACACAATAATAAATCAAATAAGGTTCCCAAGAGTAATTCTTGCTATAGTTGCAGGTGCAGGTCTTGCATGTAGCGGGTGCGTGTTTCAAGGTGTATTAAGAAATCCTTTAGCAGATCCTTTTACATTAGGCATTTCTGGTGGAGCAGCTTTTGGTGCATCAATTGGATTTGCTTTTGGCATAACAAAACTTTCTTGGGTATTTTTACCGTTGCTTGGATTTTTTGGTGCGTTATTGTCTGTTGGTTTAGTGTATATTCTGAATATGAAAAAAGAGTTTGATTCACACAGTATGATACTTTCCGGTGTGGTGGCAAGCTATATTTTTTCATCTGCAGTTATGTTGGTATTTTCAATATCTTCTTCAGACCAACTTTATTCGGCATTTATGTGGCTGATGGGTAACCTTGCCTTTTTTGATGAAAGATTATTGCCAATAGTAATAGTTTTAGTTTTGATTGGCATCATAATTTTATGTTGTTTGGGCAATGTTATAAATATAATAAGTTTAGGTAACGAAAAGTCAGATTCTCTTGGCATAAACACAGCAAGAACAGTAAAATATATATTTCTTTTAAGTTCGCTAATTACGGCTTGTATAGTAAGTTGTTGCGGGGTTATAGGTTTTGTAGGGCTGATGATACCGCATATTACAAGAAAATTTGTAGGGAATAACAATAAAATATTGATGCCGTTTTCTGCAGTTGTCGGTGCAATATTTTTGTTGATATGTGATACAGTAAGCAGAACAGTTATTGCTCCTGTAGAAATACCTATAGGTGTAATAACAAGTATAGTTGGCGGATTATTTTTTGTTTTCTTACTATTGAGAAAAAATGATTAATATAGAAAACATCTCATTATCTTATGGCAAAGATTCCGTCCTTGAGAATATTTCCCTAAATCTTAAGGCAAAATCTTTTATTGGTATTATCGGTAAAAACGGCACCGGTAAAAGTACTTTATTGAAAAGTATTGTAGGGCTTTTAAAACCGATAAACGGAAATATTTTTATCAATTATGCAGACATT
>JAFPUA010000271.1 GCA_017413305.1 Candidatus Ruminimicrobiellum caprinum | reverse complement strand
TCATTTTTTAATACAACTATTTCATATACTGATTTTATTAAAGAATATGGTTCAACAATAATATCTTGATATTGTCCATAATCATTTTTGATAATATCAGAAACTTTGCCTACTTTTATTCCCCTATCAAAAACATCACTCAATTGACTTGTTACTATCTCATCGCCAACACTTAAAGTTAAATTGTCCGGAACAAAACTGAGTTTTAAATATTGTTCATTAAAACCTTCAACTATACAATCAACATTATATTTTTTTATCTGCACAGGGACAGAAACTAAAGAATTTGTAATAAGTGCCACTTTTGAAGTTTTCTGATACACCTCAAAAACCCTTCCAAAAACGCTTGTATCACCATTTGATAAAACTGCAATCACAGGACAATTTTTCGATATTCCGTCAGAAGATCCTTTATTTATTATAACCCACTGATACCATTGAGACGGTTCTCTGATAATAACATTTGCAAAAACAGGATTGAAACTTTTATTTTCTTGTATTTTTAATAAATTCTTTAAACGCACATTATCATCTAAAACTAATTGATAATCCGAAAGTTTCTTATTTAGTTCATAAATTTCATTTTTCAAATAGTTGTTTTCTCTGTTTATTTTTACTATATTGAAAACTTTTTTTATAAAACCGCCTGTTTTTGTAAAAGTTTCAGACGATATTTGAAGACTTGGCATCAGCACATAATATGCAAGCTGTTTAACTGTTTGTACCGTCGATGTAAGCCTTAAAGCTATAAAAAAAACAGACAGCAATATCAACAACACAAAAATTTTGTTAGTATTACTGTTTGTTCTTCTTTCTATTGTATCTGACATAACAAATTACATTCTTTGAGCTTTCTTAACATTATCAAGCTCTTCCAAATAAATACCTGTTCCCCTAACAACACATGTTAACGGATCATCTGCAATATTTACCGGAAGTTCAGTTTCTTGTCTTAAAAGATCTTCCAATCCTCTTAATAAAGCACCACCACCGGCAAGAACTATACCTCTGTCAACCAAATCTGCCGCTAATTCTGCTGGAGTTTCTTCCAATGTATTTTTAATAACTTCAACGATAGATTTAATTGGTTCTGATAAAGCAGAACGGATTTCTTCCGATGTAACAAGAATAGTTTTAGGAAGGCCTGTTACCTGATCTCTTCCTTTTACTTCCATACTTAACTCTTCCGTCATAGGGAAAACGGATCCTATTTTTATTTTAACTATTTCTGCAGTATTTTCGCCGATAAGCAAATTATATTTTCTTCTAAAATATTGAACTATCGCCTCATCCATTTTATCACCGGCGATATCAATAGCTTTTGATACAACCATTCCGCCTAACGATATAACGGCAACATCCGTCGTTCCGCCACCGATATCAACAATCATATTACCTTCAGGTTCCTGTATAGGTATTCCCGCGCCTATCGCTGCCGCCATCGGTTCTTCTATAATATGAACTTCTCTTGCGCCTGCAGCTTCAGCCGATTCTCTGACGGCACGCCTTTCTACTTCCGTAATTCCTGACGGAACACCGATAACTATTCTTGGATGAAGAAGTCTTCTTGATTTATTAACTTTCTGAATAAAATGTCTTATCATTTTTTCTGTTGCAGCAAAATCTGCAATAACACCGTCTCTTAAAGGACGAACAGCTATAATATTTGCAGGCGTTTTACCCAACATTTTTTTAGCTTCGGCACCAATTGCTAAAACATTCTTAGTTTCCTTATCCATAGCAACAACAGATGGTTCTCTTAAAACTATTCCCTGTCCTTTAACATAAACTAAAACTGCAGCAGTACCTAAATCTATTCCTAAATCATTTGAAAACAACTTAAAAAGAAAATTAAACATTTTACTCTCTCTCTTATTTTTTTACAACCTAAGTATGCCAAGAATTATACTAAATTATTTAAAAAATGTTAAACATTTTTTTAGCTTACAGCTGACAGCTTATAGCTTAATTAAAAATCGTTGTATTGTAAAACAAGATCCCGCATCGAGTACCAGATGACAAGCTGTTATTTCTTATTTTTTTGCATTACTTTAGCAATTTTATCTAAAAACATCTTATTTTCTGCTCTTGTTCCTACAGTAACTCTTACATAATCAGGCAAATCATATTCATCCATAGCTCTTATAATTACACCCTCTCTGAGCATCTTATTGAATATATCTTTACCTTTAAAAGGTGCAACTTTCATTAAGAAAAAATTTGTAACGGTATCAACATACTCTATACCCATCTTTTTCAATGCATCAAAAATAAATTTTACTTCAGTTCTGTTGTGTTTTAAACTTCTTGAAACTTGTGTTTTATCTGCAAGGCTTGCTATCGCTCCTGCCTGTGCGAATTTATTTAAATTAAACGGAGGGCGAACTCTTTCAATATAGTCAATCACCGTCGGACTGGACAAACCATAACCGACTCTTGCACCTGCCATTGCATAAATTTTAGAGAAAGTTCTTAAAACTATCAAATTAGGGTACTTCTTAAGAAGTTTTATCGTATCGGGAAGATCTTTTTTGAAAGAAGCATATTCATGATAAGCCTCGTCGGAAATTACTAACGGTTTCATACCGTATTTATTTGTCGGAAGAGCTTTTAAAAATGCCTCAAATTCTTTCTGCGTATTATATGTTCCCGTCGGATTATTAGGATTTGTAATAAAAACTGCTTTTGTATTTTTCGTGCAGGCTTTTGCCATAGCTCTTAAATCATGGACAAAACCTTCCTTCATAGGAACTATAACACTTTTTGCATCCATTATTTTTACTGCCATCTGGTATCTGGTAAAAGCATACTTTGAAATAACAATTTCATCCTCTTTGTTAAAGAAAACTCTTGCTATAATTTCAATAAGCTCGTCGGAACCACAGCCAACAATAACATTATTCAAATTCATTTTATAATTTTTTGCAATAGCTGTTTTTAATTCCGTGGAGTTAAAATCAGGATAAAAATAAACTTTATCCGCAACATCTTTCATCGCTTTAACTGCCTTTTTGGAAGGGCCTAACGGATTTTCGTTAGAAGCTATTTTTATGATATGTTTTAAGCCTAATTCTCTTTTAAGTGTTTCAATAGGTTTTCCTGCAACATAAGGCTGAAAAGATTTACAAACTGATCTTGCTAATTTTCCTGCATCAAATTTCATTCTCATTCTCCTTTTGGGTACGAACCCAATACTTTTAAGAAAACACAATTTTCTTTTATTTTCTCTAAAGTATTAAATACTTTTTTATCTTCTATATGTCCTTCAAAATCAACAAAGAACACATACTGCCAAGCCTTTTTCTTTGTAGGTCTTGATTCAATTTTTGTTAAATTTATATTACTTTTGCTAAACTGTGATAAAATATTATACAAAGCCCCGACTTTATCTTTTATTGTAAATATAATACTTGTTTTATCCTTATATGTTTTTGACGAATTATCATTTCCCAAAACAAAAAATCTTGTCCAGTTATCTCTGCTATCCTCAATAGACTTTGCAAGAACATTTAATTTATACAAACTTGCTGCAGTTTCCGACGATATTGCTGCCGCTTTACTGTTCTTGGAAGCAAGTTGTGCTGCCTGTGCTGTAGAATTTACCGGGAACAACTCTGCATTCGGAAGATTTTTATGCAACCAATTACTACACTGAGCAAGTGCCTGTGGGTGAGAATAAACTATTTTTATATTTTCAAATTTTGTTTTCGATAAAAGACAATGCGAAATTCTTAATACAATTTCATTTACAACTTTCAAATTTGTATCAATGAGTTCATCCAAAGTGGTGTTGACCGACCCCTCATTGGAATTTTCTATAGGAACAACAGCAAAATCCGCTCTCTGTTTTTCTACTTCATTTATAACATCCGCAATTCTTTTTATGGGAATCATATCAACATTTGAACCGAAAAGCTTCAAGCCTGCCTGATAACTGAATGTTGCCTGCGGTCCTAAATATACAACCTTCAACTTGGCTTCTATTCCTCTGCAAACACTGATAATTTCTCTGTATATAGAAGTAATATTTTGTTTTGTTAAAAGTCCGTCATTATTTTTTGAAAGATTATTGATAACCTCACTTTCTCTTGCAGGAACATACACAGCAGAAGAGCTGTGCTTTATTTTTCCTATTTCTAAAGCACATTTTGCTCTTTTATTGAGCAATTCTAAAATTTTTATATCGATATTATCTATAGTCTTACGATATGATTTTAATTTATTTTTCATTTTTAGTTTTGTTCCTTAACCCAAAAAATATAAAAACAAACACTCCTATACATACGCAGGAATCTGCTACATTAAACGACGGCCATCTGTAAACTTCTTTATACCCTACATCGATAAAATCAACTACAGAGCCTCTAAAAATTCTATCTATAAG
>JAFPUA010000270.1 GCA_017413305.1 Candidatus Ruminimicrobiellum caprinum | reverse complement strand
ATCGTAATACTAACTGTTATTTCTGCGCCTATTTATAACAGTTATGCATCAAAAGCAAGACAAACTGAAGGATATTTAGTCCTTGCAACTATTCGTTCTGCACAGGATCAATATTTTAATGAGTATGCTAATTATTTATTGGCATCAGATAGTACTTCAGTTAAAGATGGCAATGGATTTACTGATAATGAACCTCAATTTGGTATAAATGCGAAAGGGAATGATTATTATAAGTTATTCAATATTAATGATGGAAGTGTTTATAATGATACAAAAATAGGATTCAGTGCAATTGTATCAGCAAAATATGGAAATATTACTTTGATACATAATAGAACGACAGGAGCAACAGCGATATAAAATAGAAAGGAGAAAAAATGAAAATAAAAAATAAAGGATTTTCTTTGACGGAAATAATAATAACGATATTGATAATTGCAGTACTATCAGCAATATCAGGACCGATTTATAATTCTTATTCTACAAAAACAAAACAAGCTGAAGGTTATTTGTTGTTGGGTGCAATAAAAGATGCTCAGATGAAGAGGTATGCTTCCAATGGAAGTTTTTTGACTCAAAATATGTGTGGAACAGGCTGGAATGATTTTGTTTCAGTAAATAATATTTTTGGAATAGATGCAAGAGCCAATAAGTATTATACATTATTTAATGTAGGAAATTCTACAGGAACAGATAATAATATTAAATTTAAAGCTTATGTCAAAGGTGATGGTGTTCTTATGGCGATGTACTATAACGTAACGCTTGGAACAAGATTTTATGAAAATGCAAATTTGTGGAATCAAGGTATGGAATAAAAAGTTTAGGGTGGAAACATAGCAACGCTCTAACGGAGACAGAGTTACGACATAGCGGTAACTCTGTCTTTTTTTGTGACGAAATGAAGAAACTCGCAAACGCGGTGTACAAAAGTGTACACGGTACATAAGTTTGCGAGTTTCAATATTGTAGTCCAGAATTTGTTGTTTTTTCGCTATAAATGTAGCTTTCTTTATTTATTATTTATCAAAGTTAAAAGCTTTCTTTCCAGGATAAACTGCTGCAGATCCCAACTGCTCTTCAATTCTCAAAAGTTGGTTGTATTTTGCAACTCTTTCGCTTCTTGAAGGTGCACCTGTTTTAATCTGGCAAGTATTTAAAGCTACTGCCAAATCTGCAATGGTTGTATCTTCTGTTTCACCGGAACGGTGAGAAGTTACTGCAGTATAACCTGCTTTATGTGCCATTTTTATTGCTTCAAGAGTTTCAGAAACTGAACCGATCTGGTTCAATTTAATCAAGATAGAGTTACCGCATTTTCCGTCGATACCTTTCTTTAATCTTTCTGTATTTGTAACGAATAAATCGTCGCCAACCAACTGAACTTTGGAACCGAGTTTGTCGGTCATTTTCTTCCAACCATCCCAATCTTCTTCATCAAGACCATCTTCGATAGAATAAATAGGATATTTATCAATTAAAGATTCCCAATGAGCGATAAGTTCATCGGAAGTAAATTCTTTCTGAGATTTAGGCTGGCAATAGAAACCTTTACCTTTTTTGCTCTTCCATTCGGAACTTGCAGCATCAAGAGCAAGAACGAAATCGTCATAAGGTTTGTATCCTGCAGCTTTTATTGCTTCAAGAATATGTTCGATTGTATCTTCATCGCTAGAAAGATCAGGAGCAAAACCGCCTTCATCACCAACGGAAGTTGCTTTCTTTTCTTTTTTCAATATGCTCTGAAGAGCGTGGAAAACTTCTGTGCACCATCTTAAACCTTCTGCAAAAGATTTTGCACCTACAGGCATAATCATAAATTCCTGTGTATCAACGGAATTTGTTGCGTGTGCTCCACCGTTCAAGATGTTCATCATAGGAACAGGAAGTCTGTTAGCATTTATTCCACCGAAGAATTTATACAATGGAATATTTAAAGAACATGCTGCTGCTCTGGAACATGCAATAGATACTGCCAAAATTGCATTTGCTCCGAGGTTAGATTTATCTTTTGTACCATCTAAATCTATCATTGCTTTATCAACTGCATAAATATCGCTTGCATCCATGCCAACCAATACTTTTGCAATTTTTTCGTTAATATTGTTAACAGCTTTTGTAACGCCTTTTCCACCGAATTTGGATTTGTCACCGTCTCTTAATTCGAGGGCTTCAAATTCTCCTGTTGATGCTCCGCTTGGGGCTGTTCCTCTTGCAATTGTACCATCGTCAAGATAAACTTCTGCTTCAACAGTAGGATTTCCTCTTGAATCGATGATTTGTCTGCCTAATACCTTTACAATCTTCATTTTTACTGACTCTCCTTTTTTAGTTTTATATTTTTTATTGTATCGTTTATTGTACATTGTACATCATACATTGTACATTAACTTAAAAGCTCTTTTACCAGTTCAGGAATTTTTGCTATATCTTCGTCTGTAGGTTTCCACAGAGATTTTATATTTTGTTCAATAACATTAAACCCTGCAGCTTTTAACCTTTCCTGAATAATTTTAACTGATTCCCCGCTCCACCCGTAGCAACCGAATGCTGCAGCTTTTTTGTTTTTAAATTTTAGTCCTTTTAAGAACGAAAGCCATCCTGAAACGCTGGATAAAACATCGTTTACTTCTGTAGGCGAACCTACAGCTATAGCTTTAGATTTAAAAACTTCCGTCATAATATCGTTTTTATCCTGTTTGGAAATATTAAAAACCTTTACGACGGTATCAGGACTCTGTTTATGTATTTCTTCTGCAATTTTATGTGCAATTTTTGTGGTACCTTCCCACATGGTATCGTAAGCTATTGTTACTTGATTTTCTTGATATGCGTTTGCCCACTGGGCATATTTTTCTACAATTTGCATAGGATTATCGCGCCAAATAGCACCATGTGACGGAGCGATTATATCTATAGGAAGATTCAAACTCTTTATTTCTTTAATTTTGTTGCCGACAAGCATTGCAAACGGGTGAAGAATATTAACAAAATATTTTACTGCTTCTTTCCATAAAAGACATTGGTTTGCTTTATCAGCGAAAAGTTCTTCTACAGCAAAATGCTGACCGAAAGCGTCGTTAGAGAATAAAACATTATCGCCTGTCATATATGTAGCCATAGAATCCGGCCAGTGGAGCATCTTCATCTCAATAAATATTAATTTTTTACCGTTTCCGATTTCTACAGAATCACCGGTTTTTACAAATTTAAAGTTCCAATTCTGTTTGCCGAACTGCCCTTCAATACTTTTAGCACATGCAGGAGTGCAATAAATAGGTGTATCCGGAATTTCTCTCATAAGAGCAACTAAAGATCCGGAATGGT
>JAFPUA010000031.1 GCA_017413305.1 Candidatus Ruminimicrobiellum caprinum | reverse complement strand
GCTAAAAACTCTTCTTCCTATTCAGTTGATAGATGTTTTTATGAAAAAAAATAATATCAAATTAACAGAAATCTGTTCTACCGTAAATAAAGAAAAAAGAAAGAAGATTTTTGATGGGTTAAGAGGTATGAAGTTTAGAATAACATCTACTCGTCCTATTGATGAAGCGATTGTTACTAAGGGTGGAATAAATCTTAACGAAGTGGAACAAAAAACAATGAAATCTAAACTTATAGATAATCTTTATTTCTGTGGAGAAATACTTGATATTGATGGTCCCACCGGCGGGTTTAATCTTCAAGCCGCTTTTTCAACCGGTTATTTAGCAGCTTTATAGAAAGCCAGTTCTTTTTCAAGAAAAGAAATTCTTTCTCTAAGATTTTTAATTTCTTCATCTTTTATTCTTAATTTTTCTGAACAAATATTTAGTTTTTCTTCAGCTATTTCCTGCGGAGAAAGAACTAAATTTTTTTTAGGTTCTTTAAGCAAATCTTTTACTGTAGTATCTAACGCAGTTGCTAATCTTTCCAAATTTTCATCTTTAGGATTCCTTTCTCCTCTAATCCATTTCGATAAAATTTGCTTATGTACACCCACTTGTTTAGCAAGTTGTGCTTGAGACATTCTTTTTAAGTATAAAATTTCTTTGATGTTTTTCCCTAATACAGTTACTGCCACAAAAGTTCTCCAAAAAAGTATTGACAAAAAGAGATAAAAGAGTTATAATATAACCCAAAAGACCCCAAATTTTCAAGAAAAAATGTTCTTCTTAGACAATATAGCCGGGCAGGCTGCATAATAGCAACAGCTTGAATATCCATTTGCAACATAGCAGCACTTTGGTTAAAAAGATAAATTATATGAATAAGAATTTTATCTCTCGGCTTATTATAGCAAATTTAAATATTAAAAGAAAGGAGAAAATTATATGAAAAGAATAAAAGCTTTTACTTTGATAGAGGTAGTAATTGTCATTACAATAGTTGCTATTTTATCAACTATATCTGTCCCAATATATAATAAATATACGCAGAATGCAATTTTGGCAGAGGGGTATACTTTGCTTGGTGCAATAAGAGATGCTCAAATGTTGTATCGTTCTGAATGTGGAATTTTTTTAAAAGATGATAATTGGAAAACGTATAATGAAGCATTAGGTGTTAATGTTGGAACAAATAAATATTTTACTGTATTCAAAGCTGGAGTTAATGCGCAAACAGACTGGTTTATTTCTTATATTTCAGGTAGCTATAGAAATATGACTTTAACTTATAATATGTCTGATGGTGCGGTATATAAATAATTATAATTTTATTGTGACGGGGGAAATGTTATATGAATTATAAGTATACAAAAGGTTTTACATTAATAGAAATGATTATTGTTATTTCTGTTGTTATAATATTAAGTTTAATATCGGTTCCTATGTATCAAAATCATACAAGAGATGCTATCTTTTCTGAAGGTTATGCATTACTTGGACAGATAAGAGATGCTCAACTTTTATATAATTATAAATATGGAAATTTTTTCTGTGGTGGTAGATTTGGATATTTAACAAGTAATGATCCTGTTTTAAAGATAAATGGTAAATTAAATAAATATTTTACAACATTTTGCACAGGCTATACTGCGGATAAATATTATTTTATGGCATGGGCAAGAATTCCAGATAGAGCGCTTCAACAGTCGTATAATACTTTACTTATGTTACAATATAATCTTACAGGAAAGAGTCAATATTCTATAAGAGGTTATTAAATAAATTTAGTTTTATAATTATCGGTTTAATCGTAATTCTAAGGAGAAATTATGGGTATGAAAAATATAAAAGCTTTTACCTTAGTAGAGATGGTTATTGTTATTTCTATTGTTATAGTATTAAGTTTGATATCTGTTCCTATGTATAAAAACTATGTAAGGGATGCTGCTTTTGCAGAAGGATATACTTTGCTTGCTCAAATAAGAGATGCTCAAATGACATATCGTGATAGATATGGATATTTTTTAGGTGGAAATGGATATGCAACTTCTTATAACCCAGTACTAAATATAAACGGAAAGCTAAATAAATATTTTACGGCATTTAATGTAAATAATTCAGCGCCCAATGAATATTCTTTTTGGGCATGGGCAAGAATTCCTGATAAAATGATTGCTACATATGATTACTCTTTACTGATGTTGAATTATAATCTTACCGGTGGTGTTAGTTATAGAGAATATGTATATTAAAATATATTTGTCTCAGAGTATAACATAGCAATACTCCAAGTAATTTAATCGGACGGAGAAATTCTCCGTCCGAGTTTTTTATATGTTCTTTTTACATATACTCCTTGATAAAAAATAAAACATTATATATAATATTTTTTTTAATAGATAATCAGAAGAGGGAAAAATGAGTATTTTTGAAATAATAATGTTGTTATGTTTTGCAAGCGCGTGGCCGTTTTCGATTTATAAAAGTTATAAATCTCGTCAGAACGCAGGAAAAAGCCTTTTGTTTATGTGCGTTGTCGAGGTCGGCTATATAGCAGGTATGCTGCACAAATTTTTCTACAATATGGACGGTGTTTTTTATTTGTATCTGTTTAACTTTATGTTGGTGCTGATAGATCTCTGCCTGTATTACAGAAATTTTCTGTTAGCTAAAAAATTTGAATTTTAAAATGAAATAATAAAATTGCCTATAGCGATTTTTTTTTGTATAATATTCAAGCTATATTTTAAGTGATTATTTTGTATATTTTTTAACCTAAAAAGAGGTGTGAAATGAGTATAGTTGTAACAGGCGTTGCAGGATTTATTGCCAATAAGACAGCAGAACTTTTGCTGAAATCTAAAAAAGAAATTATCGGTATAGATAATATTAATGATTATTACGACGTAAAAATAAAAAACTGGAGATTAAAACAGTTAAAAAAATATAAAAACTTTAAGTTTTATAAAACAGATATTGAAGATAAAAAAGCACTTGAAAAGATTTTTAAAAAGCATAAAGTGACTGCTGTTATAAACTTAGCTGCACGTGCAGGTGTAAGGTATAGTATGGAAAACCCATTTGTGTATGTGTCAACAAATACAATGGGTACGCTTAACTTGTTAGATATTTGCAGAGAATATAAAATTAAAAAGTTTGTCCTTGCATCAACGTCGTCGTTGTATGCTGGGCAAAAAATGCCGTTTACTGAAACATTGGCGGTAAACACACCTATTTCACCTTATGCCGCATCTAAAAAAGGTGCAGAAGCAATGTGCTATTCATATCATTATTTGTATGGAATAGACGTAAGTATCGTAAGATATTTTACGGTATATGGACCTGCAGGTCGTCCAGATATGAGTATAATAAGATTTATTAAATGGATAGATGAGGGAACACCGATTGAACTTTTTGGTGACGGTTCTCAATCGAGAGATTTTACATATGTTGATGACATAGCTAAGGGGACAATAAAAGCACTTAAAAATGTTGGCTTTGAAGTAATAAATCTCGGCGGCGGAAATAACCCGATATCGTTGAACTATGTGATAGGGTTGATAGAACAGTACCTTGGAAAGAAAGCAAAACTTAACAAAAAACCGTTCCATAAAGCAGATATTGTATCTACATGGGCAGACATTTCAAAAGCTGCAAAAATATTAAAATGGAAACCGACAGTTTCTTTGGAACAGGGAATAAAAAACACAGTTAATTGGTATTTGGAAAATAAATCTTGGTTTAAGAATGTGAAGTTATAGGAGAATATAAAATGTATAAAGAATTAGCAGGAAAAATTGAAAGAAAACAGGCTAAAATCGGCGTAATCGGTTTGGGTTATGTTGGTCTTCCTTTAGCTGTAGAACTGGCTAAGAAAGGTTTTGCTGTTACGGGACTTGAAGTGGATGCAAAGAAAGTTGAAAATATAAATAATAAAAAATCTTATATCGGTGATATATCTACTGCTGATATCAAAGAACTTGTTGAAGCAAAAAAACTTTCAGCCACGACAAATTTTAAAGCAATATCAAAACTTGATGTTGTAATAATCTGTGTTCCTACGCCTTTAAGAAAATCAAAAGATCCTGATGTTTCTTATATTGTTTCCGCAACTAATGAAATAAAAGATAATTTACATAAGGATCAGTTGATAATTCTTGAATCTACAACATATCCGGGAACAACAAAAGAGCTTGTTCTTCCTATGCTTGAAGAAACGGGGTTAAAAGGTGGCAAAGATTTTTATTTAGCATTCAGTCCGGAAAGAATAGATCCTGCAAATAAAAAATTTACTATTGCAAATACTACAAAAGTTGTCGGCGGAATCTGCGATAAATCTACAAAGCTTGCCTGCCAAGTTTACGGTAGTTTTACTAAAGTACACGAAGTTTCTTCAACGCAGGCTGCCGAAATGGTAAAACTTTTGGAAAATACGTTTAGAGCTGTAAATATTGCCCTTGTTAACGAAGTTGCTTTAATGTGTGACAGATTAGGGTTAAGTGTTTGGGAAGTAATTGATGCTTCTGCAACGAAGCCTTTTGGTTTTATGAAGTTTACTCCGGGTCCAGGAATAGGTGGACACTGTATTCCTCTTGACCCTCATTATTTGTCGTGGAAACTTAAAACTTTAAATTTCTATTCTCGTTTTATTGAGCTGGCAGGTGAGATAAATTCCAAAATGCCGGAATATGTAGTTGAAAAGCTTGCAGATGCTTTAAACGAAAAATCAAAATCTATAAAAAATTCCAAAATACTTGTTTTGGGTGTAGCTTATAAGAAAGATGTTGCTGATTTAAGAGAATCACCTGCTCTTGATGTAATGACGCTACTTTTAAAGAAACAGGCAAAACTTTCTTATTATGATTCGTATATACCGACTGTAAAAATAGCAAATAAAATGCTGAAATCTGAAAAAAATATTTCTAATATTTCAAAATATGATGCAGTTTTAATTTTGACTGATCACACAAATATAGATTATGCTGATGTTGTAAAAAAATCTAAACTTGTTTTTGATACAAGAAACGCAACAAAATCTTTAAAATCAGCAAAAGTTGTGAGGATATAATTGAGTAAGCTTTCTGTTGTTCTTGTTACCAGAAACTCTAAGTCTGTTTTGTTTGACTGTTTAAAAGCGTTGGATAACAACGATGAAATAACTTCGTCAAAAAATGCTCAATGGATAATAGTCGATAATAATAGTACCGACGGTTCGATAGACGAAGTTTTGAAACTTTATCCGAATACTGTTGTTATAAGAAATAGTGACAATTTCGGTTTTGCAAAAGCAGCCAACCAAGGTTTTAATAATGCCGAGAGTGATTATATCCTTTATATCAATACCGATACGGAAATAACAAAAAATTCAATATCAAAATTGTATGATAAAATTGTTTCCGACGATAAAATCGCCGTTATAGGTCCCCGCCTTATCAGAAGAAATAATACAATTCAAAAGTCTGTTTATCCGGAAGCTACTTTGTGTACGGAAATTTTTAAGCCCGTCATAAAACTGTATGTTTCAGTAAAAGAAAATTTTTATAAAGAGGGGAATTGTTACCAGGTTAATTCCTTGAGAGGTGCCTGTTTTATAATAAATAGAAAATATATGGAACAGGTAGGATGTTTTGACGAGAGATACTTTTTTTATTTGGAAGAAACAGACTTGTTCAGACAGTTAAAACTCGCAGGCAAAAAAATATGTTATCTTCCGGAATCAAGAGTATATCATTATGGTGGATTAGGCAGTGACGATAAAATGACATTTGATAAGAAAAAAATGTATAACACGTCCTTACTTAAATATTTTAAGAAGAATAGAAACAAGTTTGAAAATTTTGTTATAAAGAAGATTATATGAATAAAATATCACTTGTGATGATAACAAAAAATGAAGAGAAAAATCTTGCTAAATCTTTAGACAGTGTAAAAGATTTGGTAAGTGAAATTGTTATACTGGATAGCGGTTCTACTGATAGTACAATAAAAATTGCAGAAAAGTATGGCGCAAAAATCTATTCAAGAAAATTTGATGATTTTTGTACTCAGAAAAACTGTGCTATGTCGCTTGCACAAAATGAATGGATATTGCATCTTGATGCTGACGAAGCGTTGTCTCCTGAACTGAAAGAAGAAATAAATCAAAAGATTGTTCGTAATGATACTACAGAATATGACGGTTTTTATATGACAAGAGTTAATTTTTTCCTTGGCAGAAAAATGAAACATTCCGGCATTTCGAGCGAAGCACGTTTACGCCTTGCAAAAAAATCTTTATCTGAATATGTCGGCGGAGCAGTACATGAAAGATTAGAAGTGCGCGGTAAAATCGGGAAATTTAAGAGTATTTTTTACCACAATTCTTTTCCGAATTTAAATAATTATTTTAAAAAGTTTGACCAGTATACAACTCTTGATGCACAGAAGAGATACGATGACAACAAAAATTTTTATTTTACGGATGTTGTTTTTAGACCACCTATCGGTTTTATAAAATCTTATATTTTAAAACTGGGCTTTTTAGATGGTATGGAAGGTTTTATCTGGGCAGTGTTAAGCTCATATTATATTTTTGTAAAATACGTAAAATTTTATTTACTAAAGAAAAGTCTGAAAAGCTTTAAAGATAGCTGAGAGTTTTTAGCTGTCAGCTGTAAGCTCGTCGTTCTTGTCATTTCGTCGTTAATTATAAATTGTAAATTGGTTTTATTATGTTCCCTGAATTATTCTCACTAGGTCCTATAACAATATATACTTATGGTGTGCTTGTAGCGCTTGGCTTTTTTGCAGGTACATGTTATGTTGCATCACATTCCCAAAATGTTTTATCAAAACAACAGGTTTACGATTTTATTTTTTATTTAATACTTGCAGGTCTTATAGGTGCAAGGCTCTTATATGTTTTAACAAACTTTTCTTATTATTTAAATAATCCGTTGGAAATTGTGCAAATATGGAAGGGTGGTCTTGTATATTACGGCGGATTTTTCTGTGTGTTGATATTTGCATATTTTTACTGCAGGAACAAAAAGATTGATATTTTAAAACTTGTAGATATTTTTTCTCCTGCTCTTGCTCTGGGACATATTTTCGGTAGAATAGGATGTTTTTTCTCAGGGTGCTGCTATGGAAAAGTTTCATCTTGTGCTTTGGCAATATCAGGCAGACATCCTACACAATTGTATGAAGCTTGTGGTAATTTTATAATATTTTTTATATTGAACAGACTTTTAAAAAAAGATCATAGAAAAGGTTATGTTTTTGTTTGGTATATGTTTTTGTATTCAATATTGAGGTTTTCTATAGAATTTTTTAGAGGTGATGACCGCGGTATATTTTTCTTCGGTCTGTCCCCCGCACAGAATATATCGATAGTGATATTTGTTTTTTCAGCATTTGTGCTACTGAAAAAAAGAATAGAGAATAATAAGATTTGAAGGTTAGAAACAACAGACATAGTACAATTTATAATTTGTAAGGATATTTTAGTGAATGAAAATAAAATAATATTTTTAGGTTTTGTAAATAATATTGAAGAATTTTATTCCATATTTGGAGAACAGATAAACAAAGAAATACCAACACTTTGTGAAGATGTTCAATTTTGTAAAAATGAAAAAATTATAGAAATATCAAAAGAAGAACTTGTGAAATTTTTTGGAGAAAATTTCGAATATATAGATATAAAAGAGTTGAGAGAAAAAGCTATCGATTACTTTGCAACAAAAATACAAGGCGAAGTTTTTGATATAGGTAAATATAAAAATATAAGGATAAATAGAAGAGCAAGAAACAAATATGAATGTTTCAGTTATGATAGAAGAAAACTTTTAATAGTTCCTAAATTATTGGAAATATTAAAAACGTCAAAGTATAAAATTTCCTCAGAAAAAGATAAAAACAGAAAAGACAATATTGAGCAATTCCATTATTTTATAAATGAAGTTATGTTGAATGGCAAAGAATATAATGTGTATATAACAATAGGTGAAGATGATAAGGGAAATTTATTTTGGGATTTATGCGAAAATAAAAACCTTCAGAAACTTTAGAACAAAAAGAGTGTTCTCTTCTCTGAAGGTCACAGATAGTATAACTTAAAAATACGAAAAAGTCAAGATAATGATGTTGCTATAATTTGTAATTAAAGATATAAATTTATTATACACTGTGTAACTAATTGAAAATAAACAAAATTAAAAATATTTTTTCTTGACAATATAGATGTTTTAGACTATAATAGAATTAGAAGTTAAAACTTAATAAAGAAATGTTTTTGGATCTT
>JAFPUA010000269.1 GCA_017413305.1 Candidatus Ruminimicrobiellum caprinum | reverse complement strand
GTTGTTCCTAACGGTGTCGGTATCAGTAATGAAGTATTTATGCTTTTTCTTGAGACAGTTATAAGTAAAGACAATTTACAAGATTTGTTGATTTCGTTTCATCAGGTCGTGAAAGAAAGAAATTTAAATATGGCACAAAGTTATGCCAATCTTATAAATATGTTAATAGATTCTGCAGTAGAACAAGCTTACAAAAATCCCGAACTTATAAACAGACTGGATAGCGTTATAGCAGAAACTTTGGGAGATGTTAAATTATCAGTGCGTTCTTCCGGCGTCGGTGAAGACAGTGCCAACAATGCTTATGCCGGCATGGGTGAAACTGTATTAAACATTAAGAGAAATAATTTGTTTGATGCATTAATAACATGTTGGAAATCTTTCTATTCTAAAAGAAGTATCAGTTATATGATTAACAGCCAAAATATGGTTCAGCCTGCAGTTCTTGTACAACCTATGATAGATGTAGACAAATCCGGTGTAGTCTTCTCCAGAGATAAGTACGGCAACTGTACTATAGAAACCTTATATGGTTTAGGAGAAGGTATCGTCTCAGGAAGTTTGTCTCCTGATACTATAACCGTAAATATGCAAACCGGTGAAGTTTTGGAATATTCCGTAGCTACAAAAAATTATAAAATAGTATCAGGTGAGGAACGCACAAGAAGAGAGCTTGTTACCTCAGGTGCTAAAGAGAGAACACTAACCAATAAAGAAATAAAAACTCTCATTTTGGATGTTGTTAAAGATCTGGAAAACGATGTCGGTTATGCTGTTGATGTTGAGTTCGGTATAAAAGACGGTAAGTTTATTATTTTGCAAAGACGCCCCGTGAAGAAAGATTCCATATCTGAACAGTCTGCCATAAATAAAAATTTTGTACCAATTAACAAAGAAATAAGGTATAATATATCTGTAGTCGCAGGGCATATTTTTTCGGGAAAAGATGTTTTTGTTTATATTACAAATCCGTTAAATCCCGCAGAGTCAATTCCCGTATATATGAACAGTCGCAATGATAAATCTATGGAATTACTCGTTGATAAAAAATATAAATTTTTAGCAGATAGCGGAATGTTGGGCTCTTTGTTGTTAGACAGAATAAATTCCGACCCTGTTGTTTTGAATAAATTAAATGACGGAATTTTTAATTTTGATTTTGGTGAGCTTGGCTTAATTCAATCTTCGCCTTCAGAAGTTATAGATATTGATATCTTCGAACAGGAAAATGATACAAATATTGAATTTATCAGAAGTATGCTTAGTGCATCATAAAATATATGAGGTAAGATCATGATGAAAAAAACATTGTCTTTGTTTTTAAGTTTATGTATTATAAATCTTGTATGTGCGGACATTTATGCAGGAGTTCCTTCTCCTATAAATACTGTGGTTCCGGCAGATAATATTATCGTTTCAGATAGTTTTATTCCGGTAGATTTAGGAGTAATTGTTGATGATATATATGTGGGGTCAGATAAAACTATAATCAACATTCAGGACTTGCATGCCGACGAAAGCACACAGAAAAATATTGTTTCCATATTGGAATACCTAACAGCCAATTATAATGTTGGTACCATTTATCTTGAGGGTGCCGTAAAAGAGCTGAACTTCGATTGGTTAAAAGTTATAAAAGATGAAAAATTAAGAAATAATGTTGCACAAAAATTGTTGTCCGATGGGAAAATAACAGGTGCGGAATTTTTTGGACTTTATTATCAAAAAGAAAAAGTAAAATTTTATGGGTTGGCAGACGAAAAAGTTTATAAATAAAATTTTGCAATATTGGCAACAATGTACGAAAACAAAGATATTATGCAAAACAAAATATCTGAAGTTAACGGATATTTAAATGATGCCAAAAAAATAGTATATAATTTTGGATTAAAAGCTCTTGATAAACTTGTTGAAGCACATAATGACGGAATAATTTCTGTAGAAAAATATTATTCTATATTGTTAAAGTTTGCGAAAAAGAAACAAATACCTTATTACAGATATGGAACAATAGCAAGATATTTGGCTTTACAAAAAAAATATGGAAAAATAAATTCCAAAAAACTCAATTCTCAAATCTCTTCGATTGACAGATCTCTTTCCGGGAAAATGGAGTATACCCAATATTCTAAATTAAAGCAGCTTAGCCAAAATTTCCCTTTAGAATACTGCAAACAGTTAAGAGCAAATCTTCGGACATTTGATGTACAGGAAGAATATAACGAATTTTATAAATTTTGTGACTATTTGGAAGAAACCAATAAAATAAACTTA
This sequence comes from Candidatus Ruminimicrobiellum caprinum, assembly GCA_017413305.1. Lineage (GTDB taxonomy): Bacteria > Elusimicrobiota > Endomicrobiia > Endomicrobiales > Endomicrobiaceae > Ruminimicrobiellum > Ruminimicrobiellum caprinum. Next base: position 1,501 of record JAFPUA010000269.1, on the reverse strand, counting down.
CAAAATCTTTTAAGTGAAGGCAATAGTGTTTTAAGAGATTTGTATTCAGCCTACTCGATAACTTTAGCACAGCAACATTTAACATTTTTGTCAGATTATACCGAGAGATTATCTGCATGTTTTACAAACGAAATAACATCTTCTGATTATCAATATATTTCAGATAATTTTAAAAAATACTGTATTTTATCGGAAAATTTTGTGCCATATACTGATATTGTGCAAATAAAAATGTGGTATAAGTTTGTAGATAAATTTTATTCCAACAATGAAAAAAGAAATAAACTGTTTTTAGAAAACATTTATAAGAAAAAAATTAACGAAGAAGATCTTAATAAACAGATTGTAATTAAAAATGAAAACAGACTTCCTTTTGAGGAAATATTGAATATTACAAAACAGCCGATAGATATAGTTATAACCGGTGGTTACCATAGTCGCGGAATGAAATCATTGATGGAAGACATTGATGTAAATTATGCAATAATTATGCCCAATATAAGGTCTGCAAATATTGAAGAAAGCAAAAATAAATTTTATGCGGATTTTATGAAGCAGGCTTCAATACTAAATAATACATATAATAAATTGGTACTAAGCGGCAACTTGGGAGAAAATTGGGCAGATCCTTTAAAAAGCACGGTAGATTTTTTCCTTAATTATGATTTGTTGCAAGAAATTTATAAATATTATGATAACAAGGAGTTATCAAAGGAAACAGTAGCATCTATACAGGAATATATTGAGGATAAATTTAGTGATAAAGAGTATAAATCTGTACTTGAAGATATCTCCGTTAATGAGAAAGGTGACTTTATTTTAAAGTTTTTATCTAATGGAAAAATAAGAGTTTTTACTGTTTCTAAAGAAAAAGAAGTAAAGGGAAAAATTGCTACAAGAAAAAAGGGCTTTCCATTTTCCTCAATACTGAGTGCTTTTATTTATGGTTTTACTCTTGTTTTTGGGTTGGCCTTTGGTACCATTGGAGGGGGTGGGTATGCTCATCTTCGTGCAAGAGTTTCCGGGCAAGAAGGAGACGATATTGTTGAACCGCTAAAAAGTTCCGACGAACAAAACGGCCTTGTTAACAATGGTGCAAAAACAAGTATTAACGGAGAAATAACATTTGTAGGTACAACTTTTGGAAAAGATGCAGATGTTTCCTTGTATGGAAATATTTTATTAAATAGAGTTGTTGTAGGAGAAGGTAACAAATTAAGAGTAGTTTCTTCGCCTAAAACTACCATTATCATCGAAGATATTGATCTTACTGATATCGGAGAACTTAATATTGATATACAGGCAGAAGGTGAGTTTAAAGTTGTCAGAGAAGACGGTATTATCAAAATATATAAAATTTTAAAAACAGATTTCTCTAATCATAATAAACAAAATTTTGAACTTGTTTCTGTATTGAATAAAGGGGAAATTGTTGTTTCTTCCGAAACTGAATGGGAAATAAAGAATAAATATCCGATAATTGTTCTTTATGAACAAAATG